>CAZKZT010000102.1:0-3316 GCA_964557265.1 uncultured Hyphomicrobium sp. | reverse complement strand
AGCGGACCGCGCCGGCACCTGTTTCTTTTCCTGAGTGACGCTGTTTCCAGCCGATGGCGTGTCGACAACGCAGGCACAACGCCCATAAGATGGGCAGCAATGCTCCTTGCGAAACCGTCTAAAGCCCGCAACGCTGGGAGGCACAATACAAGCACTCGCGGGCAATCCTTCGACGACAGCGGAACGCCGCAGACTGTCTTGCAGCTGTCATACGCGATCTGGATGCTGTTTTCTGACGATTAGAATTCAGGGAGGGAAACTGATGTCGCTGACTACGGTTTTGCGTCGGGCAACGGCCGCGGCGCTGGTATTGTTTGCCGCTGGTGCGATGGATCGCGCCGATGCCCAAGCCAAGACGCGCCTGACGGTCTACACGGCATTGGAGAACGACCAGCTCCAGCCGTTCAAGGCCGCCATCGAAAAAGCGATACCGGGCGTGGAAGTCGCCTGGGTCCGTGACTCGACCGGTGTCATCACGGCCCGCTTCCTCGCCGAGAAGGACAACCCGCGCGCCGACGTCATCGTCGGTCTCGCTGCGACCTCGATCATCGTGTTCGAGAAGGAAGGCCTGCTCGAAACCTACAAGCCGGCTGGCGCCGACGCGCTGAAGCCCGCCTTCCGCGATGCCGCCGAGCCCTACACCTGGACCGGCATGGACGGCTATCTCGGCGTCATCTGCTACAACACCGTAGAGGCCGGCAAAGTCGGCACGGCACCGCCTAAGGCCTGGAAGGACCTGCTCGACGCCAAGTACAAGGACAAGCTCGTCATGCCGCATCCGGCATCGTCGGGCACCGGCTATCTGATGGTCGGCGCCTGGCTGCAGATGATGGGCGAGGACGAGGGCTGGAAGTTCATGGACGCCCTCCATCAGAACATCGCGGTCTACACGCATTCTGGATCTGCGCCCTGCGTTCAGGCCGCCCGCGGCGAGCGCATCGCCGGCATCGCGCTCGACATGCGCGGCGCCAGCGAGAAAACCAAAGGCGCGCCGCTCGAAGTCATCATTCCCGCCGAGGGCACAGGCTGGGAAATGGAAGCCTCGGCGATCGTCAAGGGCACCAAGAACCTCGACCTCGCCAAGAAGATTCTCGACTGGGTCGCGAGCAAGGAAGCGAACCAAATCTACGCCAAGACCTATGCGGTCGTCGCGCTGCCCGGCGCAGAAAGCCCGCCGCCCAACTACCCCGCCGACGCCGAGAAAAAGCTGATCAAGAACGACTTCGGCTGGATGGCGGCCAACCGTGCGCGCATCCTCGCCGAGTGGGCGAAACGCTATGATTCGAAGGCCGCGCCGAAATAGCATCACGACAGATGGCTCGGCCACATAACGGGCGCGGAACACATGACGACGAATGGAATGCAGCACCCGGACGGGGGCGTGGCCGATGCCACGCCCTATTTGCGCGTTAGCGAGCTTGTAAAGCGGTTTGGTGCCTTCACCGCACTGGATGGCGTGTCACTCGACGTCATGGCCGGCGAGTTCGTCTGCTTCCTCGGGCCATCCGGCTGCGGCAAGACGACGTTGCTGCGCTCGATCGCCGGCCTCGATCCTCAAACCTCGGGAACGATCGAGCAGGGCGGACGCGACGTATCGCACCTGCCGCCGGCGGCGCGCGACTTCGGCATCGTCTTCCAGTCCTACGCCTTGTTTCCCAACCTGACGGTGGCCGCCAACGTCGGCTACGGCTTGACCAGCCGGCGCCTGCCGCGCGCCGAAGTCGCCGCACGCGTCGCGGACCTGTTGAAGCTGGTCGGCCTCGCTGATCAAGGCGCGAAATATCCGGGCCAGCTCTCCGGTGGTCAGCAACAGCGCGTCGCGCTTGCGCGTGCGCTCGCCATTTCGCCCGGCCTCCTGCTGCTCGACGAACCGCTCTCCGCGCTCGATGCCCGCGTGCGCATCCGCCTGCGCCAGGAGATCAAGGAGTTGCAGCGCCGCGTCGGCGTCACCACCATCATGGTCACGCACGACCAGGAAGAAGCCCTGACGATGGCCGACCGCATCGTGGTCATGAACCACGGCGTCATCGAGCAGATCGGCACGCCGACCGAGATCTATCGCAATCCCGCAAGCGCGTTCGTCGCCGATTTCATCGGCGCCATGACGTTCATCTCCGGCGAGGCGCTCGACCCGACCCACGTCAAGGTCGGCGAACTGACCTTGCAGACCGCCCCTTACGCGATCCGATCCGGGGCGGCGGTTTCAGTCGGCATCCGCCCCGAGGAAGTGCGCGTGCGCAATCTCGCACCCGATATCGCCAACCGCATCGTCACCAGCATCGACGAACTCGAGTTCCTCGGCGCCTTCGCGCGGGCCCGGCTTGCACCCGAAGCAGCCCCCCAGCTGCGCGTGCTGGCCGACTTCTCGGTCAACGCGCTGCGTGATCTCTCACTGGTCGCTGGGCAGCCACTCACCATCGCTCTACCGCCCGAGTCGCTGCGCGTGTTCCCGGTGTCGCAATGACGACTGACACTTCGCCCTGCTCCATATGCACCGCATGACCACTGTTGCAGCTCCAGCCCCACGCACAACCGCTTCGCTGGATGCCGCGATAGCAGGCATCGCCATCGTCGCGCTGGTTTGCGGTCTTCTCGTCCTTGTCGGCCTGCCGCTGTGGGTGCTGCTGACGAAGAGCCTCTATTCAGACGGTGTCTTCGTCGGCTTGCAGAATTTCGTCACCTACGTGACGACCCCTTCGCTCTTCCAGGCCGTCACCAACAGCCTGTTCGTCGCCGGGCTCACGACGGTGATCGTCGTACCGATCGCATTCACCTATGCCTACGCGCTGACACGCAGCGCCATGCCGTTCAAAGGCCTGTTCTATGCGCTGGCGCTGGTCCCGCTGTTCGCCCCGTCTCTGTTGCCCGCGATTTCACTCATCTATTTCTTCGGCAATCAGGGTTTCCTGAAGAGCTGGATGTTCGGCGGCACGATCTACGGCCCCGTCGGCATCGTCATGGCGGAAGCGTTCTACACGTTCCCGCACGCACTCACGATCCTGATCGCCGCCCTGCGCCTCGCCGATGCGCGCCTCTACGAAGCCGCCGACGCACTCGGCGCCTCGCGCCTGCGCATTTTCTCGACGGTGACGCTCGGTGGCGCCAAGTATGGCCTGATCTCGGCCGCCGTCGTCGTCTTCACGCTCGTCATCACCGACTTCGGCATTCCGAAAGTGATCGGCGGGCAATTCTCGGTGCTCGCGACCGATGTCTACAAGCAGGTGATGGGCCAGCAGAACTTCGAGATGGGCGCTGTGGTCGGCGTCATCCTGCTGATCCCCGCCATCATCGCCTTCTTCATCGACCGGCTGGCCCA
>CAZKZT010000101.1:0-10824 GCA_964557265.1 uncultured Hyphomicrobium sp. | reverse complement strand
CGAGTACCAGAGCGGCCCTCGTGTGATCACGGCCGAGACCAAGGCCGAGATGAAGCGCATCCTCACCGACATCCAGCAGGGCAAGTTCGCCTCGGAATGGATGCAGGAATGCAAGGCTGGCCAGGCGCGCTTCAAGGGCACCCGCCGCCTCAACGACGCGCATCAGATCGAGGAAGTCGGCACGAAGCTCCGCGCCATGATGCCCTGGATCAAGGCGGGCGCGCTCGTCGACAAGGACAAGAACTGATTTAGAGCCTGATCGGTCGAGATGGAAGCGCTCGAGCTTCCATCGAGAGCGTGGATCAGACTCTCAATCAACTACATAGAGCGCGATCCGCGATCACGCCGATTCCACCAAAGGCTGACGCGCTCTTGGCGCGAGAATGCCGATACGACGAAGGCCGGGCTCACGCCCGGCCTTTTTGTTTCTTCGGACTGCCGCGCCGCCCGCTGGGACTACTTGAACGTCTTGAGGTAGGCGATCAGGTCCTTGCGATCCAACTCATCCTTGATGCCGGCGAAAGCCATCTTGTTGCCGGGCATTGCGGCGCGCGGGTTGAGGAGATACTCGGACATCTTCTCCTCGGTCCAGACCCAACCCGCGTCGCCCGCTTTCCTGTTGGCCGGCGAGTAGTTGAAGCCCTCGATCGTACCGGCTTTGCGCCCGACGATGCCGTTGAGAATAGGTCCGACCTTGTTCTTTGCCGTCGGCCCAACATCATGGCACGCGCGGCACAGCCTGAACACGTTGCCACCGTTCTCGACGTCCTGCGCCTTCACCGCCGCGCTTGCTCCGAGCAATCCCGTCGCCGCAACCGCAGCCCATAAAATGGCTCGCTTCATTCCAAGTCACCCCATGCCTGTCCCGCCACAGGCCCCGCGCACCCATGCGCACGGTCGGTGGCTGGAACTATTCTACATGTGGGGGTGATGGCTGCCCGGACCAATCCGCGCGACCAAATGCAGCACACACAACAGGGACGCGGCACACTCAACATGCCGCGCGTGCCGGTCAGGCGCGACCGTCCGGCTGACGGGCCATCGGCGTGGGCGAAACCTTGCGCTTCGGGCTCTGGCGGTCGGCGATCACCGGCTGCTCCTTCTTGAGCGAAGCCGGCGCCGCCGCCTGACCCGTCGGCTTCAACAGGCGATCGAAGTCGATGCGCTGGTTCCAGTACGGCTCGTTGCCATAGATCTCGCCGAGGAAGTCGATGAAGACGTTGACCTTCTCCGGCATGAAGTCGCGGCACGGATAGACTGCGTGGATCGCGACGGTGTCGGCGCCCGTATACTGCGGCAACAGCACCTTGAGCGCGCCGCTCTCGAGTTCGGGACCAACGTCCCAGGTCGAGCGCAATCCGATGCCGAGCCCCGCCAGCAGTGCCTCGCGAACAAACTCGAGCGAGTTCGAACGGATGTTGCCCTTCACCTTGAGCTGATGCTGGCCGTCCGGACCTTGCAGGCGCCAATAGTCCTGCGCCCCCGCCGAGAGGCAATTGTGGAAATCGAGATCGGCGAGGCTCGTCGGGGCACCGAACGTCTCGATGTACTTCGGCGCCGCGCAGATGACGCGCCGATCACTCGCGAGCTTGCGCTGGACAAGAGAGCTGTCGCGCAACTCGCCGATGCGCACCGCCAGATCGAAGCCATCGCGAATGATGTCGACGAAGCTGTCCGTGAGATGGAAATCGAGCTCGATCTCCGGATACTTGGCGAGGAACTGCGGCAAATAGGGAGCGATATGAAGCCGGCTGAACGCCGTTGGCGCAGTGACCTTGAGAACGCCGCGGGGCTTGGTGTTGCGGCGGCTGACGAAGTCCTCGGCTTCCGCGATCAGGCTGAGGATGTCGACGACGCGCTTGAAGTAGCCCTCTCCGGTCTCGGTGAGCGTGAGCTGCCGCGTCGTGCGCTGGAACAGCCGCGTGCCGAGCCGCTCCTCGAGCAGGCTGACGCGTTTCGAGACCACGGCCGGCGAAAGCCCCATCTCCCGCCCCGCAGCAGACATGTTGCCGGTACGCGCGACCCGGGCAAAGATCTCGAGGTCTGTGATGGCTGTCATGGCGTTGCTCCCTTCCGAGGGCAAAATTCAGCAGAGCGGATGCTCCTGTTTCTCTCAGTCAATTGTGTTCGCGGATGACCAAAGTGTGTCTACGAGCTTAACGGGAAACGATGAGAATTGTTCCCGATCATTGAAAATCTTTCGCGGCTTCGACGGCCATGTCGACAATTGTCCGGACGACTAGGGATCGATACGCGCCTCACAATTCCATGTATCGGCCAACAATTTAGCTCTCGCGCGCCCGCGGCTGGCGAGCCTTCCACCCCTCTGCCGGATGTTCTCCACCCTCGCAGAGTGACGAAGCGGGTGTTGGGCATCGTTAACGAAATGCTATGATGACTTTCGCACGGAGTCTTCCCGGTTTCCGTGCACGGTAAATTGACACACGTCCAATTTCGCCGGACAAACCGGCCGCGACCGCCAGGGAATGCCGATGTCGATGACCGTCCTGCCGCCACCCGACCGCGCCATCACCGGGCGTCGGGATGCGATCGCGAAGGAGCTGACCAAGCTGCTCGGCGCCGGCCGGGTCATTTCGGACGAGGACGGCCGCCGCGCCTTCGAGACCGACGGCCTGTCCGCTTACCGCTGCATGCCGCTCGCCGTCGTCCTGCCGCGGACCACCGAGGAGGTCTCGCGCATCCTCAAGTACGCCCACGACAACGGGATCAAGGTCATCCCGCGCGGTGCCGGCACGTCGCTGTGCGGGGGCGCGCTCCCCTCCGAGGATGCGATCGTCGTTGGTGTTTCGCGCATGAACCGCGTGCTCGAAGTCGACATCGAGAACCGGCTGGCGCGTGTCGAAACGGGGATCACCAATCTCGGCATCTCCGCCGCGGTCCAGCCGCACGGCTTCTTCTACGCACCCGATCCCTCGAGCCAGCTCGCCTGTACGCTCGCCGGCAACATCGCAATGAACTCGGGCGGCGCGCATTGCCTCAAATACGGCGTCACGACGAACAACATCCTCGGCGTCAAGATGGTGCTGATCGACGGCCGCGTCATCGAGATCGGCGGCGGGCATCTCGACACTTCGGGCTACGACCTGCTCGGTCTGATCATCGGCTCCGAAGGGCAATTCGGCATCGTCACCGAGGCGACGGTGCGCATTCTGCGCGCGGCGGAAGCGGCACGGCCGATGCTGCTCGGCTTCGACTCCAGCGAGATCGCGGGGCGCTGCGTGTCCGCGATCATCGCCTCGGGGATCATTCCGGTCGCGATCGAATTCATGGACAAGCCGGCCATCCACGTCTGCGAGGCGTTTGCGAAGGCCGGCTATCCGCTCGACGTCGAGGCGCTGTTGATCATCGAAGTCGAGGGCTCGGAGGAGGAGATCTCGACGCTGCTCGGCCGCATTGTCGAGATCGCCAAACCGTTCAATCCGCGCGGCGTACGGGTCAGCGCCAGCCCTGAGGAAAGCGCCGCGATCTGGCGCGGCCGCAAATCCGCATTCGGCGCGCTTGGACGCATCTCGGACTATTTCTGCATGGACGGTACGATCCCGCTCGGCCGCCTGCCGGAAGTGCTGGTCCGGATCGGCGAGATCTGTGCGGGGCACGGCCTCAAGGTCGCCAACATCTTCCATGCCGGCGACGGCAACCTCCATCCGCTCATTCTGTTCGATTCCAACAATCCCGAGCAGCTTCGCCGCGCCGAGGAAGCGGGCGCCGACATCCTCAAACTGTGCGTCGAGGTCGGCGGTTGCCTCACTGGCGAGCATGGCGTCGGCGTCGAGAAGCGCGACCTGATGTCGAGCCAGTTCACGCCCGGCGAACTGGCGCTGCAAATGCGGATCAAGACGGTGTTCGATCCCGGATGGCTGCTGAACCCGCACAAGGTTTTTCCCCTCGAGGGCCGCGAGATCGAGACGATGGCGTGGGAACACTAGGCGCCCGCTATCCTGCCGCTGATCCTCTGTGCTGCTGAAATCCGCCGAGGAATAAAGACGGTGAGATGCACGTCGGGCATCCGTGCCGCACGGTTTTGCTTTAGTGTGATCGCGAATATGGGAATCGGAACACACGCGTGAACCAGCAGCACCTTCGTCCCGGCTCAGAACGCGAGTTGCAGCGCGTCGTCACCGACGCCGCGAGCGCCGGCATGCCGATTGAGGTCATGGGCGCCGGCACCAAGCGCAGCGTCGGACGGCCCGTCAACTCCGGTCTCGTGGTCAGCACCGCTTCGCTATCGGGCGTCACACTGTATGAGCCGACTGAGCTTGTCATGGGCGTGCGCGCAGGCACACCGCTCGTGCGCGTCGAGCGTTTGCTCGCCGAGAAGGGCCAGATGCTTGCGTTCGAGCCGATCGACCTCGGTCCGGCGCTCGGCGCCGCGGCCGCGAGCGGCACCATGGGCGCCGTCTTCGCCACCAACCTTTCCGGGAGCCGCCGCATCATGGCGGGCGGCGCCCGCGACCATCTGCTCGGCATCGAAGCCGTAACCGGCAGCGGCCAGGCGTTCCGTGGCGGCGGCCGCGTGATGAAGAACGTCACCGGCTACGACCTCTGCCGCGCGGCGTGCGGAAGCTGGGGCACCCTCGCGGTGATGACCAGCGTCACCTTCAAGGTCATGCCGCAACCGGAGCGCACCGCGACACTGATCCTCCTCGGCCTCGACGACGCCTCAGGTGTCGAAGCGTTGTGCACGGCGATCGGCACGCCGTTCGAAATCTCGGGTGCGGTCCATCTCCAGGCACCGATCGCGGCGCGCCTGCGTCACGCCGGACTGCAGGCGCAGGGGACCGCTGTCACCGCACTGCGCATCGAAACCTTTTCGAGTTCGCTCGGCTATCGGCTCGGGCGGCTGCGCGAGGCGCTCGCCGCGTTCGGCGACATCCACGACCTCGACGACGAGGGATCGCTCGCCTTCTGGGGCGAGCTGCGGGAGCTGTCGGTGCTGCAAGGCAGCCCTTCGCCCTTGTGGCGCATTTCGACCACGCCGCGTGCCGGCCCCGCCGTCGTCGCCGCGATCACACGCTATATGGACTGCAAGGCCTTCTACGACTGGTCGGGCGGGCTCGTCTGGGCCGAGGTGCTCGACACGGCGGATGCCGGAGCCGCCGACATCCGCCGCGTGATCGCAAGCCATGGCGGACACGCGACGCTGATCCGTGCCGCGCCCGCGGTCCGCGCGGCGGTCGACGTGTTCCAGCCGGTGGAGCCGGGCCTCTCCGAGATCACGCGCGGCATCAAGGCGGTGTTCGACCCCCGCGATGTCCTCAATCGCGGCCGACTGCTGGCCACCCTGTAACAACGCGCCGACGACCGACGAGCCAGAGCCCCGATGCAGACCAACTTCACGCCCGAGCAGCTCACCGATCCCCGGCTTGCCGAGGCGGACAGCATCCTCAAGCGCTGCGTCCACTGCGGTCTGTGCACGGCGACGTGTTCGACCTACGTGATGCTCGGCGACGAGCGCGATTCACCGCGCGGCCGCATCTACCTGATGAAGGACATGTTCGAGCAGGGCCGCGACGCGAGCCCCGAGGTGCAGTTCCACGTCGACCGCTGCCTCTCGTGCCTCTCCTGCATGACCACCTGCCCCGGCGGCGTCGACTACATGCACCTCGTCGACCTCGGCCGCGCGCACATCGAGGAAACCGGCAAGCGATCGCCCAAGGATCGTCTGATCCGTGCTGTCCTCGCGCAGCTCATCCCCAATCCGGAGCGCTTCCGCAAGGCGCTGGCGTTCGCGCCGCTCGGCCGCCCGTTCGCGGGATTTTTCAAGCGTATCGGCTTGCCGGAGGTCGCCGCGATGCTCGACCTCGCCCCGCGCGAGCGCATTCCGCCGGCGAAGTTCGCGGGCCCCGGCACCGCCGCGACCAGTGACGACCGCCGCCGCCGCGTACTGCTGCTCGCGGGCTGCGCGCAGCAGGTCCTGCGCCCCGAGATCAACGACGCGACGATCCGCCTGCTCGCGAGCAACGGCGTCGACGTGGTCGTGCCCCCCGGCGCCGGCTGCTGCGGTGCGCTCGTCCATCACATGGGCAAGGAAGCGGCGGCGATCGTGCAAGCGAAGCAGAACATCGACGCCTGGTGGAAGGTCGTCGAGCGTGAGCAGATCGACGCGATCATCATCAATGCATCGGGCTGCGGCACGATGGTCAAGGATTACGGCCACCTGCTGCGCAACGATCCCGATTATGCCGAGAAAGCCGCAACGCTCGCGGGCCTCACCCTCGACATCACCGAATTCCTGACCCGCTTCGAGCTCGGCGCGCCGCGGCGCTGGTCGAGCCTGCGCGTCGCGTACCACTCGGCCTGCTCGATGCAGCATGGCCAGCGCATCACCGGCGAGCCCAAGACGCTGCTGCGCAAGGCGGGCTTCACCGTGCTGGAGCCGCCCGAGGGGCACATCTGCCGCGGATCGGCAGGGGTCTACAATATCCTCCAGCCGGAGCTTGCCGGCGAGCTGCGGACGCGCAAGGTTGCCAATATCGAGAGCGTGCGGCCAGACATCGTCGCCGCGGGCAATCTCGGCTGCATCACCCAGATCGGCCTCGGGACGCACCTGCCGATCGTCCACACGGTCGAGCTGCTCGACTGGGCGTATGGCGGCCCTGTGCCGCGCGGTCTCGAAAACTTCAAAGGTTTCGTGTCAGATATCCCGGGCGACGCCGCCGCCTGAGGAGACCGACCGCTCGATGAAGATTGCGCTTCCCGACTTCTGCCTGGTGCTGCTGCTCGGCTCGTCCCCTTCGGCAACGGCTGACTTTGCCGCGCAGCACTTTGCACCCGGCGAGATCACGCCGCCGGGCCTCCCGCCAAACGCGCTGGAGGCCGCCGTGACCGACCGGCTCCGCCAGCGCGCGCTGACAGCCGTCGACATCTCCGGCATGACCAGCGATGACCGCTCGACGCTGCTGCGGATCGCGAAGGCCACCTACACGCAGCCGGTCGCCGTCGCCGTGCTGGCCGATGTCGAGGACGCCGCGACGCGCAACCGCGCCATGCAGCAGGTTATCCTGCGCCTCCAGCAGCGCGACGGTGTGCGGGCTTCTCACGCGGTGCGCGCGCACCAAGCAGTCACCATCACGCGCGAGCGTCTCGAGACCGACCTCCGCCACCTGACCGGACCGTTCGACATCATCGGCGATGTACACGGCTGCGCGGACGAACTCGAGGTCCTGCTCGGACAACTCGGCTACCGGGTGGCGTGGACCGAAACCGCTGGCGAGCGCCATGTCAGCGTGATGGCGCCGCCGGGCCGCCGCCTGATCTTCGTCGGCGATCTCGTCGACCGCGGCCCGCGCGCGCCGGATACGCTGCGCATCGTGATGAGCGCAGCCGCCAACGGCGTCGGCTTCTGTGTTCCCGGCAATCACGATGCAAAATTCCTGCGCTGGCTCGCGGGCCGCAACGTCACGCTGACTCATGGCCTCGATAGGACGGTCGCGCAGATGAACGGCGAGCCGCACTCACTCCACCAGGCAGCAAAAGCATTCCTCGATGATCTGCCGAGCCATATGTGGTGCGACGGCGGCCGTCTCGTCGTTGCGCACGCGGGGCTCACCGAAGCGATGATCGGACGCTCGACGGGACAAGTGCGCGAATTCTGCCTGTACGGTGATACCGACGGCGACACCGACGCCAATGGCCTCGCGCTCCGCTACCACTGGGCCGCGAACTACCGCGGCACGACTGCGATCGTCTACGGCCACACACCGCTCGCGGACGCCGCATGGTTCAACAACACGCTGTGCCTCGACACCGGCTGCTGCTTCGGTAACAAATTGACGGCATTGCGCTGGCCGGAAGGCGACATCGTCAGCGTCCCGGCGCTGAAAGAGTATGCGCGGCCGCACCGTGGGTTCGGCCACCCGCCGCCCCGGCCGACAGCACTCGGATAGCCATCCGCCACCCCATCGCGCGAGGAGGATTGCCACATGCCCGATGACAACCAAGCCTCGGCAGCCGCAAAGCAGCGCATCGTGCGCCTCGCGTTCGGCGCCATGGCGCTGTTCTCGGTCGCAGCCGGATTCTTCATCTGGAAGTTCGCCGACGCGATCGGCATCGAGGAGGACACGGCGCAGCTCATCGCGACCGTATTCGTCATCGCCGGCATCGGCGATGCGCTCGTGCTCCATTTCTGGGACCGGCTGTTCAAGACACGCGCGTGACCGGCGCCTACACGACCACGGGGGTCGCGACCTGCTCGCCAACCCGGAACACGCGGCGGTAACGCTCGATCTCATCGGCAGGTCCGACCGCCTTTGTCGGGTTGTCGGAGAGCTTCACCGCCGGGCGGCCGTTAGCCGAGATCACTTTGCACACGATCGAGAACGGGTCGAGGCCGCCGTTCGGTCCGAGACCGCGGAAGTCGTTGGTCAGCAGCGTTCCCCAGCCGAAGCCGATGCGGATGCGGCCATGGAAATGGTTGTGGATCTTGCGAATGAGATCGACGTCGAGGCCGTCGGAGAAGATCGCGAGCTTCTTCCGCGGATCCTGCCCGTTCTTCCTCCACCAGGCGATCGCCATCTCGCCGCCTACGATCGGATCGCCGGAATCGACGCGCACGCCGGTCCAGCGCGCCACCCATTCCGGCGCGCGGTCGAAGAAGTTCTGCGTGCCGTAGGTATCCGGCAGCACGATCCGGAGATTGCCCTCGTAGGCGTCCTGCCAGTCGGCCAGAACATCATAGGGGGCGGTGGCCAGCGCGCGATCGTCCTGGGCAAGCGCGGCATAGACCATCGGGAGTTCGTGCGCGTTGGTGCCGATCGCTTCGACTTCGCGACGCATGGCGATGAGACAGTTCGATGTGCCGGTGAACGATTTACCGAGACCTTCGGTGCTCGCCTGCACACACCAATCCTGCCACAGAAAACCGTGGCGCCGCCGCGTCCCGAAATCAGCGATGCCGAGGTTGGGCAGCGTGCTCAGACGTTGGATGTTCTCCCATACGCGTGTCATCGCGCGCGCATACAGCACCTGGAGCTCGAACTTGCCGAGGCCCTTGGTCACCGCGCGGCTGTGCAGCTCCATGATGACGGCGAGCGCGGGTATCTCCCACATCGTCGTCTCGATCCAGGGCCCTTCAAACGTCAGCTCGTACTGATTGCCGCGCCGCTCGAGGTTATAGGCCGGGAAGCGGAAGTCCTCGAGCCACTCGATGAAATCGGGCGCGAACATCTGCCGCTTGCCGTAAAACAAGTTACCGCGCAGCCACGTCGACTCGCCCCGGCTCAGCGACAGCGAGCGGATGTGATCGAGCTGCTCGCGCAGCTCCCCCTCGTCGATGAGGTCCGCGAGCGGCACGCTGGCGGTACGGTTGATGATCCCGAAGGTCACCCGCGTATCGCGATGGCGGCGGAAGATCATCTGCGCCATCAGCAGTTTGTAGAAATCGGTATCGAGCACCGAGCGGACGATCGGATCGATCTTCCAGGTATGATTGTAGACCCTGGTGGCGATATCGGTCATGGCAGGTCGATGCTCTCGGTGACGGACCGCAGCAGCGGCCCGCATTTCTACGATGCGCAGGGCAACACGGAACACGCAGCGCGCGACGGGCGCCCATCGGCCCGCTCATCGTCGACATACGTTGCAAATCGATCGCCAGGACGCAACCCGACGCGCGCCAGCCGTGCCATGCGCTGAACGCGCTGCGGCGCCGCGCAAGGGGGCTGCACGCCATCAGTCCATAGAGTTGTATTGCCGTTTCCATAAGAGAAACGGCGCGGGGCAGGACTGTCACCCAGTCCTGCCCCGCGCCGGAGCGCCACCCGTCCGCGTGGTTCAGCGCTCGAGATGCTCGATCGGATCGACCGGCTTGGTGCCCTGCCTGATCTGGAAGTGGAGCTGCGGCTGGGTCACGCTGCCGGTGTTGCCGGCCTTGGCGATGATCTGGCCGCGGCGCACACTTTCGCCGGCCGTGACCAGATTAGAGTCATTGTGCGCATAGGCGGTGATCCACCCGTCGGCATGACGGATCAGGATGATGTTGCCGTATCCCTGCACGCCATCACCCGCGTAGTAGACCGTCCCCGCTTCGGCGGCGTGGATCGGCGTCCCGCGCGGCAGCGAGATGTTGATGCCTTCGTTCTTCGCACTGAAGCCCGCGATGGTCTTGCCGCGCGCCGGCCAGCGGAGTTTTCCGATCGACGCCACAGGCTTCGGCTGAGAAATCGGCGCAGACAGCGCGGCATCACGCTGCGGCGCGTCGGTCGCGGTCGCCGGCGGCGCGGCAGAAGGACCGTGAGACGGCGTCTGCTCACCAATGCGGGGATTGCGCTCGAGTGCCGCCACGCGCGTGCGCTCTTCGGTTGCGGGGGCTTCCGCGCTCGGATTGAGGATCGTCGGGCGCACCGACGGCGGACCCGACGGCGATGGCGATGCGACAGGCGGCTCAGCCGTACGCGGCACCGTCGGCGTCGGCGTGGGTGCGGACGGCGCCGGCGTGACGCGGGCAACGCGCTGCTCCTCCCCAGCCTTCGGCACCTTCAGCACCGTGCCCGGCATGACCCGGCGCGGGTTGGTGATGTTGTTGGCGCGCTGCAACTGATTGAGATTGATGCCGTGCTGGCGCGCGATCGCATACAGGCTGTCGCCGCGCTGCACTGTATGGGTGCCCGTCCAACCGGAATCATCACGGCTTGCGGCGACGGCAGGCGGAGGCGACGCGGGTGCGGCCGCGGGCTCAGGCGCAGGCGGTGTCTCGACGAGCGGCGGCACGATCGGACCATCGTCAGCCGACGGCGGCGGCACATAGGCCGGCGGTTGCGGCGCGCGATACGGTGCGGGCGTCGGTGGCACGTACGGTGCCGGTTC
>CAZKZT010000100.1:8025-10832 GCA_964557265.1 uncultured Hyphomicrobium sp. | reverse complement strand
TTGCATGTGTTAGGCCTGCCGCCAGCGTTCGTTCTGAGCCAGGATCAAACTCTCAGATTGAAAGATTTGATTCTGGTTTTGGCTTGGAGGTTATCCAAGGAATCATCTGCGTAACGGGCACCTTCACACTCGACAATCAAACCGTTGCGCAACCGAAGCCGCACAAGGCTCGACCATCGTGGTGATGGTTTGAAACGCAGATGGTACCAGAGTTCCTTCCAGCTCCACGTAAGCCCGAAGACTCACAGTGAAACTCGCCAGGACTCCGCCGCCTGCGTTTCCCTTCCTTCTTGTCACTTTTCAAAGAGCAGCAGCGCGATCAGATGGAATCTCTATCCCGGCTACGTTTGTAGCGTCTCCGGGCGGCAACGAAAACCCGATCAGGCTATTCGCCTGAGAGTTTCCAACCAGTTCGAGAGATTTCCGTCTATCGAAGGCCGGCTGGCCAGTGCGTCTCCGCAGCGGCGCCGACAAGGGGGGTTCTAAGCCCTGCCTTTACCCAAGTCAACACCAATCTCTATTTTTCTGTCACGAATCTCTCTGGGGAGGCCTAAGCCCCAGTTTTGCCTAACAAACTTTGTTGGATGGCGGCACGCATCCGGTCGGCCTGGCCTCGCTGGCGACGCTCTGAGATGCCGTTCGGGCCAAGTTGTGGTACCGAGAGAGAGACCGAAATTAACCTGCCGGACGCATCGATCGAGAGCGGTCTGATCGCTTCAAATCGTGTTTTCTGGCTAGGTATGGGGGACTTACGTGATCGAGCGGCATCGTCATGCTACGGTCGGGCGCGTCAGGCGGCTGCGAAACGCCGACCGGACCCATGCCATTGGCCAGACGCGCGTCGTACGGCGCCGTGGCGGCCTCAAGGATCTTTATTCCGCGGACAATGCGGAGGCGCGCGGCGGCGGTCGCTTTCGTTGGTTTTTCAGCACATGTCTGGCCGCGACCGTAGGCTCGGTCGCAATCATGGCCGCGCTGTTCGGTGCATCTGACCCGCACAGCGACGGGCGCCCCGGCGGAATGCCAACCTTCCGCACCATCAGCACGACGATGCAGCTTGATCCACCGCCGAGCCCATTCACTCAGGACGGACTCGCGTGGGCTACGCCCAAGGCCGACCGCCTTGAGGCGACCACCGGCGCAATGGTTACCCGTTACATTGTCCAGGAGAGCATCCGGCAGCGCCGCGGTTCGCGGGAATACATTCAGAACAAGCCTTACGCGCGCGTATTGGCACGCCTCGTGGCGGTGAGGGCCGACTCTGTTGGCTCGATCCCGGCATTCAACCCGATCCGGCTCTACGGTAACACGACGCCGATCGGTGAATCCGACGATGCCCCGACAGCAAGCGGCACCAATACCGGCGTGGCGCTGAGAGTCGTCGAATTACTCGGCTCCATCCTGCCGACCGAGGACGGACAAGAACTCGACGCCGGTGAAGTCTCCGACCTGGTGCAGCGCGCGCGCGCATCGGCGCGCGAGGCCCTCACCATGCGGCCCGGCTTCCTTCCTGAGGGCGCTCCCCAACCCGAGCCGCCGAAGCCGGGGCGCACCGCATCGGAGCCGTTGCCATCGAACACGACTGTGCTCGAGAAGGTCGGCGGCGAAAGCGATGACGCGGCGGATCTCGAAGGCCGTCAGATTCGCACACACAAAGTCGGGCGTGGCGACACTCTGCAACGTATCCTGCAGCAGGCTGGCGCCGATCCGCGGCTTGCGCGCGGCATGGTCGAATCTGCACGAGGCACGTTTCCGGATCGGGAGCTGACGGCGGGATTCGTCGTCGACATCACGCTGGAGCCCAGTCTCGCCAACCCGGATCAACTCGAGCCGATGCGCTACGCGGTCTACGACGAACGCGGCAAGCACCGCGTGAGCGTGGAGCGAGGCGCCGCCGGTGAATTCATCGCGTCAGCGACGCCTCTGGCAGATGGCGGACGCGCCGTAACGACGCGAGAAAGCCAGCGCAGTGCCGCCGCCAGTCTCTACGCCGGCGTCTATCACGCTGCGCAGTCACAAGGCGTCGACCAGGAGCTGATCCAGCAAATCCTGAGGCTACACGCACACGAGACCGACTTCCGCCGCCGCGCGCGGTTTACCGATGAGCTCGAGCTGTTCTTCGATCTGCGCGAAGAAGGACGCGGCGACGAGCACCTGGGCGAGCTGCTTTATTCGGGAATGACGGCAGGCGGCGAGACGCAACGCTTCTTCCGCTTCCGCACCAACGACGGGGTGGTCGACTACTACGACGAGGACGGAAACAACTCGCGCAGGTTCCTCAACTTGCGTCCGCTACGTTCCGACGAGGCGCGGCTGACGTCGGGCTTCGGCGTGCGCTACCATCCGCTCCTCAATGTGCGGCGCGGACACACCGGCGTCGACTGGGCAGCGCCAGTCGGCACGCCGATCATGGCGACGGGCAATGGTGTGATCGAAGAAGCGGGCCCCAAAGGCCAATACGGCAACTACATTCGCATTCGGCATGCAAACGGCTATCAGACCGCCTACGCGCACATGCACGGTTACGCACCGGGCGTCAGAGCGGGCGTGAAAGTGCGGCAGAACCAGGTCATCGGGTACGTCGGCAACACCGGGTTCTCGACCGGTCCGCACATCCACTACGAGGTGCTGGTCAACAATCAGTTCGTCGATCCGATGTCGATTCAAGTGCCGCGCGAACGTCGCCTGACAGGTCGCCAGCTCGCGGAATTCCATAAGGAACGCGGGCGCATCGAAGAGCTTTTGCGCCGCCAGCCCGTGCGCGTTGAGCAGGTTGCCGGGCGTTAGAGCCTGATCGGTCGAGATGG
>CAZKZT010000100.1:470-7925 GCA_964557265.1 uncultured Hyphomicrobium sp. | reverse complement strand
GCTCAAAGCTCAGAACGGAAGGGGCGCGAGAGCAACGCATCGATCGCAGCGGTAACGGTCTGCTCGCCCTCGATGATCGCGTGAACCGCAGACGCAATCGGCACTTCGATGCCGCACGCAGCAGCTTGGCGCACTGCCGCAGCAGCAGTGTAAAGCCCCTCGGCAGTCGCGCTCAGCTCGCGCTGCGCTTCGGCGACGCTGCGTCCCTGCCCGATCAGGCGCCCGAGGCGCATGTTGCGCGACTGCGGACTGCCACAAGTGAGCAGCAGATCGCCGAGACCAGAGAGACCGACAAGCGTCTCCGGATTGGCACCAACGGCTGTCCCGAGCCGGCGTAGTTCTGCAAATCCGCGCGTCACCAGCGCGGCATGCGCGCTGGCGCCAAGGCCGCGACCGTCAACGATACCGGCCGCAATCGCGAGCACATTCTTCATGGCGCCGCCGAACGCCACTCCGGTGATGTCACCAGACCAGTAGAGTCGGAAGTGGCGATATCCGATCGCCTCGACCAGCGCCTTGCCGAGCGCTTCATCGGCGCTCGCGAGCGTCAGTGCCGTCGGCAGTCCACGCACCACATCGCCAGCAAAACCGGGGCCGGAAAGCACCGCCGGAGCGCACGCGGGAAGCGTCTCCGCCAGGACTTCGGTCATCAGCTTGCCCGTGCTCTGCTCGAGACCTTTGGAACAGATGACGACCGGCGTTCCCGGAGCGATGTAGGGCGCGAGCGCCAGCGCGATCGCTCGCTGCGTCTGGGCGGGCGTGACCAGCAGCACCGCATCGACCTCAGCCATGCGCGCGAGATCCGCTGTCGCCGCAAGATCCTGATCCAGCGTGACACCCGGCAGATGAGCAGCGTTGGTGTGGAGGTGATTGATCTCATCGACGACGCTGGATGAGCGAATCCACATCACCACATTGCGACCGGCCAGCCGCGCGGTCTGCGCGAGCGCCGTGCCCCACGCGCCGCCGCCGACGATGCCGATCGTCTCAAGCGCCATCGCAGCAGCGCGATTTCAGTTTGCGTTCAACAGCGCGCTTCAACGCTCAAGCTCCTGGCTCGTTGTCGTCCCGCGAAGATGAGTCGCCTCCGGGCCCAGCGGCATCTGCTTCGATGTGAAGCGTTGCCGCCTCGCCGATGGCACGCGCCCTCGCCTTGCGACGCACGAGATTCTGACGGAGCTTGGCCGCGAGACGCGCCGTGCGATCAGCGGTACCGCGCTTGCCTCCTCCGCCATTCTCTCCGGAATCACGCATGTCCGTATCGTCCAGCGTTGCGATGTGACGGCTTCAGTCGAGAAACCCGCCGGCAGACAGGCGCGCCCGAAGATCGGCTTCAGCCGATTGAAGGCGCGCCGGATCCGTCGAACGGAGCACCAGCTCGGTTCCATAGAGCCGACCGTCGCGAACGAACGGATAGCTGCCCATCGAAACATCCGGAAACGCCTGCTGCGCCTGCTCGAGCGGACTCGCAATCTCGCCCTCGGGCTTCAACAGCTCGATGGAAGAGGACAGCATCTTACGGCCCGTCCTCAGTTCGGGCGTCACCGCGTCGAGCATGACCTGCATGATGACGGGGATACCGGCCATGACAATGACGTTGTCGAGCTTGAAGCCTGGCGCGATGGAAACCTTGTTCGGCACGATCGCGGCGCCATGCGGTATACGCGCCATCCGCATCCGCGCCGGCGTCGCTTGAACGCCGCGGCGCGCGAAATGCGCAAGCATGATCTCCTTGACCTCCGGATGAATGTCGATCGGCACCCCGAAGGCCTTCGCGATGCTGTCGGCGGTAATGTCATCGTGGGTCGGGCCAATGCCGCCGGTCGTGAAAACATACGTGTAGCGGCGGCGGAGATCGTTGACCGCGGCGACGATCTCGTCTTCGACGTCGCCGACGACACGGACTTCCTTCAAGCGGACGCCGATCATCGTGCAATGGTCGGCGATGGTGCCGATGTTCTTGTCTTTGGTGCGACCAGACAGGATCTCGTCGCCGATCACCAGCAGCGCCGCCGTTACTATCGTTTCGTCCTGGCCAGTCACGTTAGCCTCGCTATGCTCGATCATGATGGCCCGGCCGCAATCCCGCGATCGCTCCACATCGTGGGTTCCACGCGCACCCAGCCCATCCAGGGCAAATGGCATGCTATGGCGCGACGCACGCCGCAGATCAGCCGGGGACCTGCAGCTGCAGAGTCTGTTTACCGCGCTTCACCCACAAGCGCCACAGCGTCGGCCGCAGGCTGAGCTGCTGCTCGAGCTCGATGACCGAACCGATGCTGCGCTCGTTCACCGACACAACAATATCGCCGGTCCTGAAACCTGCGCGCTCCGCAACCGAGCCATTTCGAACGCTGAGCACGACCGAACCGCCGGTCTCGTCGATGTCGAGCTCATCAGCAATGTGGGGGAGCAAATTGGCCACGCGCGCCCCGTCCAGGGGATGCTCGCCGGTCAAGTTGCGCACCGCATCACGTCCGATCTCGGGTGCAGGCTGCAGCATGAGGGAGAGAGAGACAGGCCGCGCTCTGCGAAGGACATCCACCTGAACACGCGTGCCGAGCGCACGCGTTGCGAGCCGATAGTTCACCGCGCGCGCATCGGTAACCTCGTGCCCGTCGACCGAGATCACGACATCGCCCGGCTCGAGGCCGCTCTGATCCGCGGGGCCGCCCTTGTGGACGCGCGTGACGAGCGCGCCGGACGAGCGCGAAAGCCGCAATGCCTCGGCGATATCACGAGTGATCGAATCAAGCCGTGCGCCGAGCCATGGGCGCTGGATCTTTTTGCCGGTCAGCGCGCTCTCGACATAGAGGCGCACGAGATTCGACGGAATCGCAAAGCCGACGCCGTGAGAGCCGCCTGATCCCGAGTAGATCGCGGTATTGATGCCGATCAGGCGCCCCGCCATGTCGACCAGCGCACCGCCCGAGTTGCCAGGATTTATGGCCGCGTCGGTCTGGACGTAGGATTGGATATCGGCGCGGCCGATCTCGGAGCGCCCAAGCGCTGAGATAATGCCGCTCGTAACGGTCTGGCCGACACCGAAAGGATTGCCAATGGCAAGGACGAGATCTCCGACCTCGAGCGAATCGGAATCCTCGAATTGAAGCGAGGGAAACTTGCCGTCACCCGCATCGATCCGCAGGATCGCAATATCGGTCTTCTCGTCCTGCAGAACCACCTTGGCGTCGAATTCGCGACGGTCAGCAAGAACAACGCGAATCTCCGACGTCGCGCCGACCTTCACCACATGGGTGTTGGTGACGATGATTCCCTCGGGCGATACGATGACACCGGAGCCGAGCGCACTCTGCACGCGCTCACGCGCGAGGCCGCTGCGATCGCCGAAGAAGTGGCGTAGAAGCGGTTCGTTCGCAAAGGGCGACAGTTGGCTCGTGACGCGGCCGCGCGCGTAGACATTGACGACGGCAGGAGTCACGCGCTTCACAATGGGCGCGAACGAGTACAGCATCGCCGGGCGGGACGGTGGTACTTCCTTCCGCTGCGCAGCCGCCGGACCTACGCCGACGGCGGCAGCGACCATCAAGGATCCGATGAAGGCGACCTGGCAGGAGCTCCCCCGCCACCAATCACATGCGCGCCTCATCTTTGCCCGTCTGCTCCACTTGTGCCGACATCGTTAACGGTGCGCCAACGATATATCACATCAGCGTAACCTAACGACTGGCGCCGCAGATCGCACGTCCTCGCAACCGTGATGATTAAATTGTGCACGTATGCGCACGCGCGGCGCCAGCGGCCTTAGGCCAGACTGGCGACCACATCCTCGATTGCCTGCGCAACCTCGCCGATCGGCGCCATGCCGTCGACAGCGCGAAGAATATCCTTGCAGAAGTAGTAGCCTATCAACGGCGACGTTTCGCGGTAGTAGGCCATCATCCGTGTTGTGACGGTTTCGGCATTGTCGTCAGCGCGGCGGTTGAACTCGGTGCTACCGCAGATGTCGCAGACACCGCGGACCTTGGGCCGCTTGAAGCGATCGTGGTAACCCTCGCCGCACTTGGCGCACGCATAGCGCCCGACGATCCGCTCGACGAGCTGGTTGTAGTCGACCTTGAGCTCGATGACCGCATTCAGCTTGTCGTGCTTGGCAGCCAACATCCGGTCGAGCGCGGCGGCCTGCGCGAGTGTGCGCGGAAATCCGTCGAGGATGAAACCGTTCGCGCAGTCGGGCTGTTCGATCCGGTCGGAGATGATCTTGACGACGATCTCGTCGGAGACCAGCTCTCCCTTTTCCATCAGCGACTTTGCCTGGAGACCGACCTCAGTGCCAGCCTTCGTCGCAGCGCGCAACATGTCGCCGGTCGACAGCTGCACGAGACCACGCGACTTGGAGAGTGCCTGCGCTTGCGTTCCCTTGCCCGCGCCAGGTGGCCCCAACAGGATCAGCTTCATCGCCGCCCCCCTCGTGGCGTCGCTCCCCTGAGCTTCGCCTTCTTGATCAGCCCTTCGTACTGGTGCGCGAGAAGGTGGCTCTGCACCTGCGCAACCGTATCCATTGTGACGCTAACTGCAATCAGCAGTGATGTGCCACCAAAGTAGAATGGAACCGCGGCATAGGCGATCAGCAGCTCCGGCAGCACGCAGACAACTGCGAGATACAATGCGCCGACGAAGGTGATCCGGGTCAGGACGTAGTCGATGTACTCGGCCGTCTTTTCGCCCGGACGAATGCCCGGCAGATAGCCGCCGTACTTGCGCAGGTTGTCGGCCGTGTCCTTGGCGTTGAACACCACAGCCGTATAGAAGAACGCGAAGAAAATGATCATCGCGACGTAGATAAAGATGTGCAGCGGCTGGCCGCGCCCAAGGGCGGCGACGATGGCGTTGAGCCATTCATTGCCGGTCCCGCCCTGGCTGAACTGGGCGGCCGTGATCGGCAGCAACAGCAGCGACGACGCGAAGATCGGCGGAATGACGCCAGAGGTGTTGAGCTTGAGCGGCAGATGCGACGCTTCGCCCTGGAACATCCGGTTGCCGACCTGTCGCTTCGGATACTGGATCAGCAGGCGTCGCTGAGCACGTTCCATGTAGACGATCGCCGCGACGACCACGAGCATCAGGATCAGCAGGCCGAGCAGCAGCGGCGTCGAGAGCGCACCGGTGCGCGCGAGTTCGAAGAGGCCGATGATCGCGCTCGGCAGACCGGCAATGATGCCGGCGAAGATGATCAGCGAGATGCCGTTGCCAACACCGCGCGCGGTGATCTGCTCGCCGAGCCACATGAGGAACATCGTGCCGCCGACCAGCGTGATGACGGTCGACATGCGGAAGAACCAGCCGGGATCGACGACAACCGCGCCTTGCGATCCGCTTGATCCCTCCAACCCGATCGCGATGCCGTAGGCCTGGAACGTCGCCAGCGCCACGGTCAGATAGCGGGTGTACTGGTTGATCGTTTTGCGGCCCTGCTCGCCCTCTTTCTTCAGGGCTTCGAGCTTGGGTGACACCGACGTCATCAGCTGCATGATGATCGATGCAGAGATGTACGGCATGATGTTGAGAGCAAAGATCGCCATGCGCTCGATGGCGCCGCCGGCGAACAGATTGATCATGCCGAGAATGCCGGACGCGTTCTGATTGAAGGTCGCGGCGAACGCTACGGGATCAATCCCGGGCATCGGAATGAACGTACCGATGCGATAGACGACGAGCGCACCCAGCGTGAACCAGATCCGCTTCTTCAGTTCCTCCGCTTTGGAGAAGGCTCCGAAGTTCAGGTTTGCGGCGAGTTGTTCGGCGGCCGATACCATGGCGTCTCAGGCTCCCGGGACGGGCTGAGGCCCCGCACCGGATTCCGGAGCGGAGCCGCGCAATTTAGTCTCAACATGGGGCCTGAACACTTGCCGTGCAACCAGCGGGCAAACAGACGCAGCGCCCGCTCTCTGTTCTGCCCCCGATATGGCGCACACCGGCAACAGGCCGCGTACGTTGGGCCGAGTTTTACTCGTCCTCGCCCTTCTTCTTGGCCGCGCCACCGCCGGCCTTCTCACGCTTCGCCGCGCGCTTGGCGCGCTTCGCTTCGTCGGCCTCGAGAACTTTCTTCTCGATCAGCGTGATCGCGCCGCCCGCCTGCTCGATCGCAGCACGCGCCGAAGCGGTCGCATGATTGATCGTCAGCTTGAGCGCGGCTTTGATCTCGCCGCCGCCAAGCACGCGAACGCCGCTCAGCTCGCGGCGCACGAGGCCCGCGGCCTTGAGTGCTGCGACATCGACCGGCTTGCCGGCATCGAGACGATTGGTGTCGACCGCGGCCTGCAGGTCAGCGACCGAAACCTCGTTGAACGCGTCGCGGCTGCGCGAACGGAAGCCGCGCTTCGGCAGACGCCGATGGAGCGGCATCTGGCCGCCCTCGAAGCCGCCAATGGCGACGCCCGAACGTGCCGTCTGGCCCTTGCCACCGCGGCCACCGGTCTTGCCGAGGCCGGAACCGATGCCGCGCCCGATCCGCACGCGCGTCTTGCGCGAGCCGGCGTTGTCCTTGATATCGTTGAGCCGCATGAGCGTGCGCTCCAATCCTGCTGATGGCTACTTGGACTCGTCGACGACTTTGACGAGGTGCCGGATCTTGTGAATCATACCGCGCACTTCAGGGGTGTCCTGAAGCGTCTTGCGGCGGTGCAGCTTGTTGAGGCCGAGACCGATCAGGGTCTGGCGCTGAATCTCTGGGCGCCGCATCGGGCTCGCGATCTGCTCGACCGTGACCGTCTTGCCGGCGCCGCTCTTGCCGTCTGCCATGGTGTTCCTCTTGTCTTCTGGCGCCGATCGGCGGGGCCGCGCCTGAATTTCAGGCTGCGGCCGCCACCACTTAGGCCTGTTCCTGCGTCGCGTCGACCGCCTCGCCCGCCGCATCGCGCCGGCGCGCCACGATCTCGCTCACCTTCTTGCTGCGCCGAGACGCAACACCGCGCGGATTCTCCTGCACCTTCAGTGCATCGAACGTCGCGCGAACCATGTTGTAGGGGTTCGACGAACCCAGCGACTTGGCGACGACGTCGCGCACGCCGAGCGCATCGAACACAGCGCGCATCGGGCCACCCGCAATGATACCAGTGCCGGGAGGTGCCGAGCGCAGGACGACGCGGCCCGCGCCATGACGTCCCTTGCAATCGTGGTGCAGCGTGCGCTTGTCGCGCATCGGCACGCGCAGCATGGCGCGCCGTGCAGCTTCACCCGCCTTGCGGATCGCTTCCGGCACTTCGCGCGCCTTGCCGTGACCGAAGCCGACCTGGCCCTGCTGGTCACCGACAACGACGAGCGCTGCAAAGCCGAAGCGCTTGCCGCCCTTCACCACCTTCGCGACGCGATTGATGTGAACGAGTTTCTCGATGAACTCGCTCTTGCGATCGTCATCGCGATCCCGATCCCGGGAAGGATTGCGTGCCACTTGGGTAATCCTTTCTCGCTCAGAAGCTCAGGCCGCCTTCGCGG
>CAZKZT010000100.1:0-460 GCA_964557265.1 uncultured Hyphomicrobium sp. | reverse complement strand
ATATCTATCACGGCCGCGTCAAGTCGCTGGCCGTGATAGATATAGCCGCCGCGATCGAAGACGACCTCTGCGACACCGGCTTTGACCGCGCGCTCGGCGAGCAGCTTGCCGACTTCGGCTGCTGCTGCCTTGTCGGCACCGGTCTTCAGCTTGCCCTTGAGATCCTTCTCGATGGTCGAGGCGGACGCGAGCGTCACGCCTTTGGCATCGTCGATCACTTGCGCATAGATGTGCTTTGACGAGCGGAAGACGCTGAGGCGCGGCCGTCCGTTCGCGACCTTCTTCAAGGTCCGCCTGACACGCTGGGTGCGGCGCTGGAACTGCTTGTCGTGGGCGCTCATCGGTTTTCTCGCTTACTTCTTCTTGCCTTCTTTGCGCAGGATGAACTCGCCCTGATAGCGAACACCCTTGCCCTTGTAGGGCTCCGGCGGACGGAAACCGCGGATCTCGGCCGCAACCT
>CAZKZT010000099.1:0-10949 GCA_964557265.1 uncultured Hyphomicrobium sp. | reverse complement strand
CTTCGGCGCCCGGCGTCTGGCTGCGCCTTCGAGCAAAGCGACGAGGCGGCCCTCGTCTCGCGCGTCGAAAGTCATGCGGATCGGCAGCGCCCGGCAGCGGGCATGAAGTTCACCGAGCGGGCCATCGAGGCCGGCGAGGCGTGCGCGATCTTTCTCGGTCGTCACCAGTGTCGCGCCGCGTTTGTCGGCGAGTTCCAGCAAGCGTGCGGCATCGGCGGCCGTGAAGGGGTGGTGGTCAGGGAAGGGGACCCGCTCAATCAGCGTCGCGCCGAGGCTTTCGAGCGTATTGAACAGCCGGTCCGGCACGCCGATGCCGGCGAAGGCGACGATGGGGGCCGCGCCGAGCCAATGAGTTTCGCCGGTGGGCACCACGCGCGCCTCGAGGACTGGACCCTCGAACTCCCGGCGCAGTTTGTCGATAAAATCGACGGATCGTCCCGGGGACGCCGACACCATGTTGACGACGATGGCGTCGACCAGCGCAAGCTGGAACCCGAGCGGTGCCCTGAGCGGCCCGGCGGGCATGACGCGTCCGTTGCCGACGCCGCGGGTACCGTCGAGCACCGCCACGGTCAGGTCTTTCGCAAGGCCGCCATTCTGCAGTCCATCATCCATGATGATGACATCGATGCCGGTGTTCCCGGTCTCCGTCATCGCGCGGGCGCCTGTCGCGCGGTCGCGGCTGATGAGGGTCGGGTGGGCGGTTGCGAGAAGGAGAGGTTCATCGCCGACATCGTCAGCGCGATCGCGGTTCGCGTCGACCCAGTGCGGACCGGCGAGCCGACCGCCGTAGCCGCGGGAGAGAAAGCCCGGCCGCAGCCCCATGGCCGCGATCAGCGCCGCCACCTCCAATGCAAGGGGTGTCTTGCCGGTGCCGCCGACCGTGAAGTTTCCGATGCAGATGACGGGGACCGATGCGCGGTACGGTTGGGTGTTCTCGAACCGCCGCCGGACGAGCGTGCCCCATAGCGTGCCGAGCGGACCAAGCAGCCAGCTCACCGCGCCGGGTGACCGCTCATACCACCACGAGGGCTCTCGTTTCGTCACCGGCGGGCTTTCTCGGCTGGGGCGTGCCATACGGGCGGGCGAAGGTCTTTTGCATCAAGTTGGTGACATTCGTGACGCATTTGCAAAATGGGATTTGACATGCGCTGCAGCGCTTCTACAAGCTCCGCGCAACGGGGCCAACTCGGCACGGGGTTCGAGGGAACGAGCGCGGGAGCTGCGGCAACGCAGACCAGCGGCGGACTGCTCGGGCAATTGATCTCCGCCTGTAAGGAACTGCATCCGTCATGAGCCGCGAAGCCACGCTGGGTCGCGTCGGGAGACGGACGCCGCATGTCCGATAGGCACACAACGCCTGCACTACGGGGCCAAGGCAATCTTGTCCCTACGTCTACGACTTCCTTTCGAAAATGCCTGAATAGCTGGAGACTAGTATCATGATGCTCGTCGCTACGTCCGTGCGTGCCAGCGCGATTGAGGGGGTTGGCGTGTTCGCAGTGGACTTCATCCCTGCAGGGACCCCGATCTGGGCGCTCGACGAGCGCTTCGATAAGGTCTTCACGGAAGAGGAAGTTGCTGGATTTCCGAAGAACATCCAGGACTACTTCACGCGTTATGGCTATCCGCACATGGAGCGTGACGGTTTCGTCGTGCTCGAGCTCGACAATGGCAGGTTCATGAATCATGACCTGAAGCCGAACACCGACTTCACCCGGCCGGATATCGGATACGCGACCGCGGATATTCATCCCGGCGAGGAACTGACCTGCAATTACTTCGAATTCGACCGCACGTTCACTGGGTTCGATGCACCGGCCGTCGGCGCGCCGAGCTTCACGGTTCCCGTGCAGCCGAATGGCAGCATGGGTGTCGGCGCGGGTATTTGATCCGCCCGTAGAAGGCTATTACCAAACGCGATAGCTATCGGCCGGCGCGCCATGCCGGCCGGTATTCCCGGACTCGATGTTCGGCCGCTGGGACGTGGCAAAAGTCACAACGTGTTCACTTGGCGGCAGGCCTCGAAATGCCGTAAAGCTGGCACCCAATGGTGCCGGTTCAGCGATTCCCGTGGTCAACGGAAGATTGCGGGGGCCGGCCCGGTCGACGGCACAATCGCCGCGTCCGGTCATCGGCTAGGCAAGGAGATCGTAGTGAAGGCAATCTCATTTCCCATTCTCTCCAGCGGCCGCAGCCGCCGCGATGTGCTGCTGGGTGCGGCGAGCGTTGTTGCGGTGTCGGCTGCCATGGGTGCAGCGCCCGTTCTGGCACAGCGGCGCGGCGCGGGACCGGATGAAGTCTCGGTGGAAGCGCTGATGAAGCCCGGCCCGCTGCCCGAGCTGATGTTGGGCAAGGAAGACGCGCCGGTGACGATCGTCGAGTACGCCTCGATGACCTGCGGCCACTGCGCCAACTTCCACAACAACGTATTCCCGGCGCTGAAGACCAAGTACATCGACACCGGCAAGGTGCGCTTCGTGATGCGCGAGTTCCCACTCGACAATCTCGCGGCGGCGGCGGCGATGCTCACCCGGTGCGCGGGCGGCGAGAAGACACATGAATTGATCGGCGCCCTCTTCAAGACGCAGGACAAGTGGGCGTTCGTGCGCGGCAATCCGGTGCCTGAGCTGTTCAAGCTCGCCCAGCAGGCCGGCTTCACGCAGGAGAAGTTCGACACCTGCATCAAGGATGCGGCGACGCTCGATCAGATGATTTCTGCCCGCCAGCGCGCCAGTGACGAATTCGGTGTCAACGCGACGCCGACGTTCTTCATCAACGGCAAGCGTTTCAAGGGCCGCTCCGACTCTGTGGAAGCGTTCGATCAGGTGCTCGCACCGTTGGTCAACGGCTGACCGTTCGTGGTGGCCGGCGGCAAGACACAGTCCCTGGCGGTACGATGGGGGGCGGCGCTGGCGCTGCTCTCGGCCGTGCTGACGCTTGGGGGCTGCGCGGGCGACAGCCTGGTGTCGGCCGAGCCCGCCAGCGCGTCGGTCACGACGGAGACGGCGTCCGTTGGCGTCGCGCCGCGCCCCGCGGCGCCGCGCATCGATCCCTTCTCGGAAAGCGCGACGACGACCGGGCGCCCGCTGCGTGAGGTCATTCAGAATCCGACGGTCGCGGATGTCATGCGGCCCGGGCCGCTCCCGGAATTCGCGATCGGCCGCGAGGATGCGCCGGTCACGCTGATCAAGTACGCCTCGTTGACCTGCCCGTTCTGCAAGCGGTTCCAGGCGACCGTCTTTCCGACGCTGAAGCGCGAGTACATCGACACTGGCAAGGTGCGCTTCATCATCCGCGAATTTCCGATCGGCAAGACCAGCGGGATGGCCACGATCGCACTCCGCTGTGCGCCGATGAGCCGCTATCTCGACCTCTATCAGCGCTATCTCAATCAGCAGGCGCAGTGGGTGTCGCAGGAGGTTCGCATCGAACCGATCCTGAAGGTTGCGCAAGGTGTTGGCTTGACGGCAGCGCAGTTTGACAGCTGTCGGCAGAATCAGGGCATGATCGCTGCGCTCAATCAGGTCAAGGATCGTGGCCGTGAGCTCGGCGTGATCGGCACCCCGAACTTCTTCATCAACGGCCGTCTGGTGAAGAAGGAACTGGGGCTGCAGGAGCTCCGGGAGACGATCGATCCGCTACTCGATGGGCGCGCCGTCGCTGCGAAGCCTGCGGTGGTCGCGCGCTGAGTGATGTGGCGTAGGCGGTCACTCTTCCGAGTATCCTGATTGCGAGGTTCGCAATACCCTGCAGGGGGTGCACGTGCAGATCACCAGACTGCGACTGCTGGGCTTCAAGTCCTTCGTTGAGCCGACCGAGCTTGTGATCGAGAAGGGGCTGACGGGCGTCCTCGGCCCGAACGGCTGCGGCAAATCCAACCTGCTCGAAGCGCTGCGCTGGGTGATGGGCGAGACGTCCTACAAGTCCATGCGCGCCTCCACCATGGAGGACGTGATCTTCGCGGGGACCAATACCCGGCCGGCGCGCAACATGGCCGAGGTCACGATCACGATCGACAACTCGGCCCGCACCGCGCCGGCGGAACTCAATGACGCCGATGTTCTCGAAGTCACCCGCCGGATCGAACGGGATGCCGGATCGGCCTATCGCGTCAACGGCGGCGAGGTGCGCGCGCGCGATATCAAGCTGCTGTTCGAGGATGCGGCGACGGGCGCGCGTTCGCCGTCACTGGTCCGGCAGGGGCAGATCGCCGAAATCGTCAACGCGAAGCCCGAGCAGCGCCGCCGGATCCTGGAGGATGCGGCCGGGGTCGCGGGGCTGCACAGCCGTCGCCACGAGGCCGAGCTGAGGTTGAAGGCCGCAGAAGGCAATCTGGCGCGCGTCAACGATGTGCTCGGCCAGCTCGGCGGCCAGATCGAAGCCCTGAAGCGGCAGGCGCGACAGGCGAAGCGCTACAAGGAACTGTCGTCCGAGATCCGCAAGTGCGAGGCGCTCGCGCTGCATCTTGCGTGGACGGATGCGCAAGCGGAAGTGGCCGAGACGGAAGCTGCGCTGTCGCGCGGGCTGACGACGCTCGCCGCCGCGACCGAGCGTGAAGGCGCGCTCGTCGTCGCGGAGGCGGAACGCGCCGATGCGATGGGGCCGCTGCGCGAGGAGGAGGCGCGGCGTGGCGCAGCACTCGCTCGTGTTCGCATTGAACAGGAGACCTTCGAGAAAGAGGCGCGCCGCCTTGCCGATCGCCAGCGCGAGCTGACGGCACGCGCCGAGCAGATGCGG
The DNA here is from genome assembly GCA_964557265.1 of uncultured Hyphomicrobium sp. Lineage (GTDB taxonomy): Bacteria > Pseudomonadota > Alphaproteobacteria > Rhizobiales > Hyphomicrobiaceae. The sequence goes on along the minus strand of CAZKZT010000099.1, from coordinate 6,209 downwards.
CGCGACATCGCGCGCGAGCAGCAACTCGTTGCCGAGGCGCGCGAGATCCTCGATCGATTGGCCGCAGAAGCGGAGACGATCACCGGCGAGAGCGAGAGTGGTGCGCTGGCAGAAGAGGCCGGTCGCGAGCGGCTAGAAGCAGCGGATGCGGCGCTCGGCCTTGCGGAAGGGCGTCTCGCGGAGCTGACGCGCCGCGCCTTCGAAGCGCGCACGCGCCGTCGCACTCTCGAGAGCACCCACACCGAGCGCGTCGCGCATGTGCGACGCATCGAGCAGCAGCTCGTTTCGCTTGGCGCCCAGGCGCGCGAAGTCGCCGCGCGGGCGCCGGATGCCGAGAAACTCCAGCGCCTCGGCGAAGCCGGTCAGCGGCTGATGCAGCAGGTGGGCGAGATTGAAGTGCAAGCGCTTGCGGCCGAGGAGCGTGTGCTCGAGCTGGCGGCGGAAGCGCAGGCTCGTGAGCAGGAGAGCCATGCCGCGCGGCTCACCGCGGGGCAACTGCGCACCGAGGTCGACACGCTTGTTAAGCTGCTGCTGCCGGTGCGCGAGGATGGCTTGCCGCCGATGATCGATGAACTGCGCGTCGCGCCAGGATACGAGCGCGCGCTTGGCGCGGCGCTGGGTGATGATCTCGACGCGCCGATCGCCGATGAGGCGCCGCTGCACTGGCGCCGTATCGCCGTCGCGATGGATGATCCGCCGCTGCCGATCGGCGCGGCGCGGCTTGGCGCGTGGGTCGATGGTCCGCCGGAGTTGACGCGACGGCTCGAGCAGATTGGTGTCGTGTCGCGCGAGGCTGGCGCCGCGTTGCAGCCGTATCTGAGGCCGGGGCAGCGGTTGGTGTCGCTGGAAGGCGATCTGTGGCGCTGGGACGGGCTCACGGTCGCGGCGACGGCGCCGACCGCTGCGGCGCTGCGGCTATCGGAGCGCAACCGGCTCGTGGAGCTTGAAGTCCTCGAAGCCGAGGCGCGCCAGGGATCGGAAGATCTCGCGTCGGCGGCGCGGCGCGCGCGCGAGATGCATCGTGTTGCGGAACTGGAGGAACGCCGTCTGCGCCAGGTGTGGCGTGAGACGCAGGCGGAGCTCGCGCGGACGCGCGACGGGCTGACCGTGATTGAACGGCAGGCACGTGAAACCGAGCAGCGGCTCGCGGCGATCGCGGAAAACCGCGCGACCGCGGAAGAGGCTCTGCTCGAAGCGAACGAGCGCCTCGTCGAGATCGAGACCGCGCTCGAAACGCTCGATGATGACGACGCGCTCGAAGCTGAGGTTGCTGCGGCTGGCGGTGAAGCGACGCGGCATCGCGGTGTCGCGTCCGAGATCCGTCAGGCGATTGCCCGGCTCGAGCGCGATGCGCACGTGCGCCGTGAGCGACTGAATGCGATTGCGGTAGAACGCGAACGCTGGCAATCGCGGTGTGATGGTGCGGGTGAGCACGTCACCACGCTCGGATTGCGATTGACCGAGACGGACAACGAGTTGGCCGATCTCGCCGAGCTGCCCGCACAACTCGAAGAGCAGCGCACGGCCCTGCACGAGCAGATGCATGCCGCCGAGGTCGCGCGTGCTGCAGCGGCGGATGCGCTTGCGGCTGCCGACACGGCGCATCGGGAGACGCAGCACGCGCTGCGCGCGGCGCAGGCGGCGGTGACAAGTGAGCGCGAGGCACGCGCGCGCATCGAGGCGAAGTTGGAGGCGATCCGCCAGAAGCGCAGCGATGAAGCGCGCAAGATTCGCGAGACGTTCGACTGTCCGCCGGAGGGCTGCCTCGCCATTGCGGAGGTGGCGGCAGATGCGACGCTCCCCGCGCTGCCGGAAGTGGATCGCTCGTTGCAGAAGCTCAAGGGGGATCGCGAGCGGCTCGGCGGCGTCAATCTCGCAGCCGAGGACGAGCTACAGAAGCTCAATGAGCAGTTCGGGCAGATGGACCTCGAACGGCTCGACGTCGAGCAGGCGATCAACAAGCTGCGCGGCGCGATCGGTCAGCTCAATCGCGAGGCGAAGAAGCGCCTCAACGAGGCGTTCCAGACCGTCGATGGTCACTTCCAACGCCTGTTCGGTACGCTGTTCGGCGGCGGCGAGGCGCGGCTGCAGATGATCGAGAGCGAGGAGGATCCGCTCGAAGGCGGCCTCGAAATCATCGCGCGGCCGCCTGGCAAGAAGCCCGCGACGCTGTCGCTGCTGTCCGGCGGCGAGCAGACGCTGACGGCGCTGTCGCTGATCTTCGCGGTGTTCCTGACCAACCCTTCGCCGATCTGTGTGCTCGACGAGGTCGACGCGCCGCTCGACGACGCCAACGTCGATCGGTTTTGCGCGATGATGGAGCGGATGGCGGGCGAGACCGACACGCGCTTCCTGGTCATCACCCATCATCCGATGACGATGGCGCGGATGGACCGCTTGTTCGGTGTGACGATGGGCGAGCGCGGTGTGTCTCAGCTCGTCTCAGTCGATCTCGCGACGGCCGAGCGCATTATCGAGAGCGCAGGCGATGAGCACGCTGCCGGCGCAGCGTAGCCGCAGCGCCGGCTTGCTTCGGATTGTGCGCTCGTATATTCACGCATGTGAATATAATGCACGGCAGCGGTGCGCTCCGGCGCTGTCCTGCGGCCGGGGAGGGCAGCATGGGAAGCCTTAGGGAATCGGTTGCCGCCAACGGCCCGCAGTGGCTCGCGATCGGCGGTCTCGTGATCGGCTTCGTGTTCGGTGCGCTCGTCTTCCGCACCAACTTCTGCACGATGGGATCAGTCTCCGACATCGTGAATCTCGGCGACTGGCGCCGCTTCCGGGCGTGGATTCTCGCTGCTGCCACCGCGCTGGCGGGCGCACAGATTCTTTCGTCGCTCGGCGTCGTCGATCTCACGAAGTCGATGTACCTCGGCGCGAGCTTCAACTGGGTCGGTCACATCGCCGGTGGGCTCATATTCGGCTTCGGCATGGTGTTCGCGGGCGGTTGCCCGAGCCGCAATCTGTCGCGCGCGGGCGGCGGTGATTTGCGCGCCATTCTCACGCTCGTCGTGATTGGCCTCGTTGCCTACATGGCGATCGGTGGCGTCTTCGGTCCTGTGCGGGCGGCACTCGAGCAGGCGAGCAGCATCGCGTTGCCAACGCCGACGCAGAGCATCGGTGATCTGCTCGCAGGCGGGCTCGGGATGTCAGCGAGCGCCGCGCGCACGATGGCTGCGGCGGTGATCGTCGCCGCGGCGCTTCTATACTGCTTCAGGGATGCTGAGTTCCGGTCGTCGCCTCTCCATGTGTGGTCCGGTATTGGCGTCGGATTATGCGTGGTGGCGGGCTGGGCGCTGACCGGCCTCGCGTTCGACGACCTTGCCGACCGACCGACCGCGCCGATCTCGCTCACTTACGTCCGCCCGACCGGCGATGCGCTCGAATGGCTGCAGCGCTACACGGCGGGACCGATGCCCGGCTTCGGTGTCGCATCCGTGTTCGGTGCGATACTCGGCGCGTTCGGCGCGGCCAAGGCGATGGGACGTTTCCGCCTGTCGACGTTCTCGGATACGGGCGACACGATGCGTAGCCTGCTCGGCGCGACGCTGATGGGCATCGGCGGTGTCATGGCGCTCGGCTGCACGGTCGGCCAGGCGATCACGGGTGTGTCGACTCTCGCGCTTGGTTCGTTCGTCACCTTCGCGGCGATTGTCGCCGGTGCCATCATCGGGCTCAAAGCGCTCGAGCGATGGTTGATGGCTGAGGGATGAGTGTGGGCGGCGGCTGACAAACAAAAAGACCGGCTTCGCAGCCGGTCTTCTCGTTTCTGCTGTGCTGTCGCAGCGCTCAGTACGTCTTGGCCTGCTCGACCTTGCCGCCGCCACGGATGTCCTGGACGGCCTGCGCAGCGGCCATCGCCAGCATCCGCGCGTCATTGAGCACGGCGCAGTAGTGGTAGCCCTGCTCGAAGCGCGTCAGCGCGGTCTTCGGCCCATCGGTGTGGACGCCTGCAATCAGGCCCTTCTCGTTGGTCTTCTTGGCGATGTACTTGATCGCCTCGATGATCTCGGGATCGGAGGGATCGAGCGTCGGCGTCTTGCCGTGAGCCAAGGAAAGATCAGCCGGGCCGACATAGACGCCGCTCAGGCCCTTCACGCTCAGGATTTCATCGAGGTTCTTGAGACCGTCGCGCGTCTCGATCATCGCGAACAGCAGCACTTCCTCGTTGGCACCCTGCCAGTAGTCGGCGCCGCCGTACTGCACCGCACGGTTCGGCCCCATCGAGCGCGTGCCCATCGGCGGATAGCGGCCGTAGGAGACGAACTGCTCAGCTTCGGCCTTGTTGTTGATCATCGGGCAGATGATGCCGTAGGCGCCCGCGTCGAGCATCTTCATGATGATGGCGGCGTCGTTCCACGGCACGCGCGCCATCGGCACGGTGTTGGTGGTCGAGATCGCCTGCATCATCGCGACAGCCTGCGCGTAGTCGACGGCGCCGTGCTGAAGGTCGATCGTCAGCGCGTCCCAGCCCTGGTGCGCCATGATCTCGGCGGAGTAGGCGTTGGGAATAGAGAGCCAACCGGTGAGGGCGCGTCCTCCGGCGGCGATCGTCTTCTTCAGCTCATTCTTGCGCATCGCATTTTCCTTCCCTGGGGCTTGTTCATGGGGCGCGCGACGTGTCTGCGCCGTGGGGCAAATATATCGGCGTCACTGGCTCTTGGCGTGGTCAGATTCGCATGGGCGGCTAACCGCCAGACGCGGATCAGTTTCCGCGGATCGTATCCCAGACCCAGGTGAGTGTGCCGGTGATGATCGAAAGCACGATCCGCGCCGCGATTGTGAAGCCCATGAATGCGAGCTGGCGCTCTTCGAGGAGCACGCGGATCCAGTTGTTGTACTCGGTCGACAGGCCGCGTGTGATGAGCCAGTTCTTCAGGCCACTGGCTCCGTTGAGGATCTGGTCCATCGTGTCCGGGTATTTCAGGAACACGAACCCGAACGCGACGGCGCCGAGCACCAGCGAAAGAAAGATGTTGCCAGTAGAAAATGCCAGCCGCCGCATGATCATGCGGGCCCTCCCGTTGGTCAGTCTCCAACTCCCCCGTGCACGCACATTAACTGTGATCGGCGCACGGCGGGAACAGAAAACTGTGCCGCTGACGGGAAGGTTGCAGTGTGTCTCACAAATCGGGCGGGCATTTCGCCCGCCCTTCTGATCAGACGTCCAGGTTCGCGACGCTGAGCGCGTTCTCCTGGATGAATTCGCGGCGCGGCTCGACCACATCGCCCATCAGTTTGGAGAAGATCTCATCTGCCTCGTTGAGATCGCCGACTTTGACCTGGAGCAGCGTGCGCGCTTCCTTGTCGAGCGTCGTCTCCCAAAGCTGCTCGGGGTTCATCTCGCCGAGGCCCTTGTAGCGCTGCAGCGACAGCCCCTTGCGGCCAACTTCGTAGACGGCATCGAGCAGCGTGCGCGGGCCGAACACGGTCGTCTCGCCTTCCTTGCGCCTGAGTGTGGCCGGCGTCTGGTAGATCGCGGCGAGCTGTGCGTGGCGATCGTTGAGACGGCGCGCCTCGACGGACTGCAGCAGCGAGCGGTCGAGGGTCTGGCTCTCGACGACGCCGCGAACCTCACGCTTGAAGTTGTAACCGTCGTTGCCGAAGCGGCCGCTCCAGCCTTTCTCGGTTTCCTCCGCGAGCGTGTCGAGGCGTTCGGCGATCTGTCCGGCCTTCGCCGTTGCGGCTTCGGCGGACAACATCAGGTTCGCATCGAAGGCGCCGCCGATCGCCGCCTGCTCGACGACGAAACGGGCGTAACGCGAGTGAAGGTCGTCGATGACCTTGGCGATCCCGCGCGCCTGCTCGACGATCTCGCGCAGATCGCCGCCGGAGCGCTGCTCGCCGTTGCCGAGCGTCAGCACGGTGCCTTCGAGGCCGCTCTCAATGAGGTAGTCCTCGAGCGCACGCTGGTCCTTGAGGTAGGTCTCGCTCTTGCCCTTGGCCACTTTGTAGAGCGGTGGCTGGGCGATGTAGAGGTGGCCGTTCGACACGAGGTCCGGCATCTGGCGATAGAAGAACGTCAGCAGCAGCGTGCGGATGTGGGCGCCGTCGACGTCGGCGTCCGTCATGATGATGATCTTGTGGTAGCGCAGCTTGTCGAGATTGAAGCCGCCGTCCTCGCCGCGGCCGATGCCGGTGCCGAGGGCGGTGATGAGCGTGCCGATTTCCTGGCTGGACAGCATCTTGTCCATGCGCGCGCGCTC
>CAZKZT010000098.1:4567-10999 GCA_964557265.1 uncultured Hyphomicrobium sp. | reverse complement strand
AAAGACGCTGGCCGTGGTTGACCATAACGTGCCGACCACCGACCGCCGCGCGGGCATCAAGGAAGAGGAGTCGCGCATCCAGGTCGAGGCATTGGCCCGCAACGCCAAGGACTTCGGCATCGAGTACTTCGACGAACTCGACAAGCGCCAGGGCATCGTCCACGTCATCGGGCCGGAGCAGGGCTTCACGCTGCCGGGCACGACGATCGTGTGCGGCGACAGCCATACCTCGACGCACGGCGCTTTCGGCGCGCTGGCGCACGGTATCGGCACCAGCGAGGTCGAGCACGTGCTGGCGACGCAGACCCTGCTGCAGAAGCGCTCCAAGAATATGAAGGTCGAGGTCAACGGCGTCCTGCCTGCAGGCGTGACGGCGAAGGACATCACGTTGTCGGTGATCGGCGAGACCGGCACCGCGGGCGGTACCGGCCACGTCATCGAATACTGCGGCGAGGCCATCCGCGGGCTCAGCATGGAAGGCCGCATGACGGTCTGCAACATGTCGATCGAGGGCGGCGCGCGTGCCGGCATGGTGGCGCCAGACGAGAAGACGTTCGCGTATCTGAAAGGCCGCCCGCGGTCGCCGAAGGGCGCTGCGTGGGATATGGCGGTGCGTTACTGGGAGACGCTGCGCACCGACGAGGGCGCGCACTTCGACAAGGTGCTGACGCTCGACGCGGCCAACCTGCCGCCAGTCGTGACCTGGGGCACCAGCCCCGAAGACGTGATCTCGGTGTCGGGCCACGTGCCGACCCCGGAGCAGGCCGCGAGCGAGGCCAAGCGCGCATCGATCCAGCGCGCGCTCGACTACATGGGCCTCAAGGGTGGCGAGAAGGTCACCGACATCACGATCGACCGCGTTTTCATCGGTTCGTGCACCAACGGGCGGATCGAGGATCTGCGCGCCGCGGCAGCCGTCATCCAGGGCCGCAAGATCAGCCCGAATGTGAGCGCGATGATCGTGCCGGGCTCCGGTCTCGTGAAGGAGCAGGCGGAGGCGGAAGGCCTCGCAAAGATCTTCATCGACGCCGGTTTCGATTGGCGCGAAGCGGGCTGCTCGATGTGCCTCGGCATGAACCCCGACCAGCTCAGCCCGCGTGAGCGTTGTGCTTCCACATCGAACCGCAATTTCGAGGGTCGCCAGGGTCGCCTGGGGCGCACGCACCTCGTCTCGCCGGCGATGGCTGCCGCCGCTGCAATTGCCGGGAAATTTGTGGATATCCGTAATTGGAAGTAATTTTTGAAGTGATATGTTACGTTTCCGCTGCAAGACAGTCTCGGAGCGGACATTAGGGATTTGTGTCCGCTGCGCGGCAACTTGAGCGGTTGTCCGGACGTTTCAATCGATGGTGGACCAGTTTCGCGACAGATTCTGGCGCTGGGGACTCTATGCGCGCAGCAATACTGCGAAATGGCGGCATTATCGTTGGCGATATGGCGGAACCGATACCGGGACCAGGGCAAGTTCTGGTCAGGACCTTGGCTTGCGGCATCTGCGGCACCGATGTCCGCGTCCTGCATAAGCCGGAACGCCTGACGCCCCTTCTCAAGCACGTCCCCTGGCGCCGCGGCATGGACATGTCGAAGGACATCGCGCTCGGCCACGAGTTCTGTTGCGAGGTGCTGGATTTCGGCCCCGAATGCGCGCGGCGCATCAGGCCCGGTGCCCGGGTGGTTTCGCTACCCTACACGATCGTCAACGGGGCGATCGAGCGCATCGGCTATTCCCACGTCAACGTCGGCGGCTTCGCGGAGCGGATGGTGCTCAGCGAAGAAACGCTGATCGAGGTGCCCGATCACCTGTCGTCGATACATGCGGCCTATACGGAGCCGCTTGCCGCCGGCCTCAACGCCGTCAATCGCGCCGGCTTCGAAGGCAGCGAAGTGCCGCTGGTCATCGGCTGCGGACCGATCGGGCTCGCGGTCATCATCGGCCTCGCGCAGCTGCGCAAGCGACTGAACATCGGCCCGATCATTGCCTCCGACCCGCAACCGAAACGGCGGATCGCCGCGCAGATGGCCGGCGCCGATTACGTCGTCGATCCAGGACGCGACTCCCCGTACCGGACCTGGGAGCTGCACGCACGGGAGCGCCGGGAGTTCCTCACCCCGCTCCAGCGCTCGCGGCTGCCGCCAATGTCCCCGCGCCGGGCGCAGAGCTATCGCCAAGCGGTCATCTTCGATTGCGCGGGCGCACCCGGCGTCATGCAAAGCATCTACGAGGGCGCCGCTCAGAACGCCCGCATTATTGCTGTCGGCGTGACGATGCTGCCGGACCACATCGAACCCCTGATCGGCGCCAACAAGGAGCTGGAAGTCCGGTATGTCCTCAACTCGACGGCATCGGACTTCGAGCGCGCGTTCGACCTGCTCGCGAGCGGGGAAGCCGATGCGTCCATGATCGTGACCGGCGTCGTGGGGCTGGACGGCGTGGGCGGCGCCATCAAGATGCTGTCCGGCCGATCGGATCACATCAAGATCGCCGTTGAGCCCTGGCGGGAGGAGACCATGAACGACCCGCCACCGGCCCGATCAGAAGAGACGATGAGTTTCTCCAAATAGGTGGCTTAATTCGGCCCTCGATTCGGCCTAGATGCCTCGCCGTCGTCCATATCCCTGGGAGGGACCCATGAAGATCGTTGCTGCGACGCTCGCTCTCCTGCTCAGCATGTCGGTGGCCCACGCGCAGGGCCCCGGCGGATCGTGCACCGCGCAGGCGACGTCGAAGAAGCTCGCCGGTGCGGCGCTGAAGTCGTTCATGACCAAGTGCGAGAAAGACGCCGCCGCCACCTGCGACAAGTCCGCGGCCGACAAGAAGCTCGCCGGCGCCGCCAAGACCAGTCACACCAAGAAGTGCGTGCTCGACGCCGTCGGCAAGTAACGGCCCACCAGACAAAGAACCCCGCGGAGCGATCCGCGGGGTTGCGTATTTCAGATCGCCAGACGGGGCTGCTTACTTCAGCTCGTCGGGAACCTTGCCACCATTCGCGGCGAGCTTGGTCATCACCTGCTTGTGCAGCCAGACGTTCATCGTGGCACTGTCGCTCATGCTGCCCGTGTAGCCGAGCTCTTTTGCCAGCTCCTGACGCGAGGCAAGGCTGCTGTCGAGCTTCAGAAGCTTCATCAGGTCGACGATCGACTTGCGCCAGTCGAACTTTTCCTTGGATGCCTTGGCCAGCGCATCGAGGTTCGCCGCCACGTCGACGGCCGCTTGGGCCGCTGCTGCGGCAGCAGGCGTACCCGGTGCCGGCGGCGCAGCTGAAGCACCCGTCGCCGAAGCGCCTGCATAAGGGGTCGCCCCCGTTCCCGACGTGCCGAAAATCGACGACATGATCTTGCCGAAGATGCTCATGGTGTTGGCTCCTGCCATTGAAACACGGCGGGTGAGCGGCCCTCGCCCAGCCTGTCCGCGACCAACCGCGGACGGTCGCAGTCTAACCCTCCAGACTGTGGCCGTCAGGGGGCGTCACTTGTTCCATTTGAACGACAATGTCGCTCTATTTGGGCGCATATCGTGAGAAATCGCGCTTCGTGTGACTGCGCGTTTCCTACTTGCTCGCGTACGGATTCGCGCCTTTGCGCAGATTGATCCGGATCGGCGTTCCCGGCAGTCCGAACGCATCGCGCAGCGAGTTCGTCAGATAACGCAGGTACGATTCCGGAATCCCCCCCGGCTGCGAGCAGAACGCGACGAAAGTCGGCGGCCGCGACGACGGCTGCGTCATGAAGCGGATACGGATGCGGCGGCCCTTCGACTGCGGCGGCGCGTGGCGTGAAACAGCAACCTGCAGCCAGCGATTGATGTCGGCCGTCGAGATCCGCCGCGACCACACCGCGTGCGCCTCCAGGATCGCGTTCATCAGCTTGTCGACGCCCCGGCCCGAGGCGGCCGAGATCGTGATCACCGTGACGCCGGCAGCGTCCGCAAATTTCTCGGCCACCGTCTCGCGGAGGTCCTTGAGCACCGCCGCTTTGTCTTCGACCAGATCCCACTTGTTGATCGCGATGACGAGCGCGCGCCCCTCCTCGATGATCATGTTGCCGATCGTGAGATCCTGTTGCTCGAAGGCGCGCTCGGGATCGATCAGCAGCACCGCCACCTCGGCAAAGCGGATCGCGCGCACCGCGTCGCTGGCCGAGAGTTTTTCCGCCAGTTCGTCGATGCGCGCTTTGCGCCGCAGACCAGCGGTGTCGAAGAGTTTGATGTCGCGCCCTTGCCAGGAAACGTCGCTCGCAATGGAGTCGCGCGTGAGCCCCGGCTCGGGGCCGGTGATCATGCGCTCCTCACCGAGGATCGTATTGACCAGCGTCGACTTGCCGGCATTGGGACGCCCGACGATGGCGACGCGGATCGGCTTGGCGGGATCCTCGGCCGCGCCGGCTTCCTCAGCTTCGCCCTCCCCCGCAAGGTCGACTTCAACCTCCGGCTCAGGTTCCTCGCTGCGCCGCCGGCGCCGCGGCGTGACGACGGGCTTCAGCCCGATCGCTGCAAGCAGCTCCCGCTCGAGCTCGCCGAGGCCCTCGCCATGCTCCGCCGAGATCGCAACCGGCTCCCCAAGACCCAGGGCGTAGGCCTCATAGAAGCCTTCGGTCCCGGCGCGCCCCTCGCATTTGTTGGCGACCAGCACCACTGGCCGGCCGGAAGCCCGCACGATGCGCGCGAACGCCTTATCGGTCGGCGTGACGCCGGCACGGGCATCGAATACGAACGCGACCACATCGGCGTCGGTGATCGCCGTCTCGCTCTGGGCGCGCATCCGCTGCGCGATCGAACCTGCCGGGGCCTCCTCGAGGCCCGCGGTGTCGATGATCCGTATCTCGTGGCCGCCAATGTCGCCCTCGCCTTCGCGGCGGTCGCGCGTGAGCCCCGGCATATCCGAAACCAGCGCGGTGCGCCGGCCGGTCAGGCGGTTGAAGAGCGTCGATTTGCCGACATTCGGTCGGCCGACGATGGCGATAGCGGGTGGCATGGTGGTACTTTCCTCGGCGCCCGGGCGCGGCTGCCTCGGAGCAATAGTCCCACTTCGGGGCCTCCCCGTCGTGGCAAAGTTATGCCGGAGTTAGGGCCTGTCCGGCGCAAAGGCAAGGCGGCGTGTTATTTTGCGCCATTCGGGGCATCGACAACGCCAGACGTTTGCTGTATGAGGCCCTTTCGATCTTTCCCACAAAGTGGGTTGCATGAGCCGTGGCTATCCCGGTCAGGGATGGTTCCTAGGTGCTCCTCTGCTATGGCTGCCAAAACGGAAAACCAACAATGAACATCATCGCAGAGCTCGAGAAAGAGCAAATCAAGGCGATTACCGCGAAACGCCTTGTGCCGGACTTCCAGGCTGGCGACACCGTCAAGATCATGGTGAAGGTGATCGAAGGCACGACCCAGCGCCTGCAGGCCTACGAGGGCGTTGTCATCGCCCGTTCCGGCCAGGGCCTGAACGAGAACTTCACCGTTCGCAAGATTTCCTACGGAGAGGGCGTGGAGCGCGTCTTCCCGGTCTACTCCCCCTTCATCGCTGAGATCACGGTGCTGCGTCGCGGCCGGGTGCGGCGCGCGAAGCTGTATTATCTCCGTGGCCTGCGTGGCCGCGCGGCCCGTATCGTCGAGCGCACCGATGCGCGGGCGAAGAAGCTCAATGCCGCCTGGAAAGGCTTCAAGAAGCCGAAGGGTGCCGCTGACGATCTGACCAAGATCACGGGCATCTCGGCCGATCTGGCGGCGCGCCTCGCGCAGTTCAACCTCATCAAGTTCGACCAGGTCGCCGACCTCTCGGACGACGACAGCGGCAACCTCGACGAGGCGCTCAGCCTCGACGGCGCGATCGAGAAGCAGGACTGGGTCGGCAAGGCCCGCGCCCTGATCGCGGAAGCCACGGCCGGCGAAGTCGCCGCCGAGGGCGAAGAAGCTGCCAAGTCGTAAATACCAGTCCTGAGGCGCGCGGTCGGGCCACTCGGCCTCTACCGCACGCCCCGGAAAGCAAAGATTACCATGCCGCAATTGACGCTTACCGGAGGTTGGGCTAGAACAGCCCACTTTCGCGACGCTGAGACCGGAACGGGCCCTGCCTCACAAGGCGGGTCATTTTCGCGTTTTGCGGTTTCCCTTGACCGTGCCGTGGCTGCCTTTCGGGAAGCTAAGCCGTTGATCGGCGCGAACATTCGAGAAGTCTGAGGAGAAGCACGTGGCCCGTATCGCAGGCGTCAACATTCCCACGCAGAAGCGCGTCGTGATCGCGCTGCAGTACATTCACGGCATTGGTCCGAAGTTCGCAAACGACATCTGCGAGCGCGTCGGCCTGCCGCTCGAGCGTCGTGTCAGTGAGCTGACCGATGCCGAAGTCCTCCAGATCCGCGAAGCGATCGATCGCGACTACATGGTCGAAGGCGATCTGCGGCGCGAAGTTGCGATGAACATCAAGCGTCTGATGGATCTCGGCT
>CAZKZT010000098.1:0-4557 GCA_964557265.1 uncultured Hyphomicrobium sp. | reverse complement strand
CCTGCCGGTTCACGGCCAGCGCACGCACACGAATGCCCGGACCCGCAAGGGCCCCGCCAAGGCGATCGCCGGCAAGAAGCAGGCGAAGAAGTAATAGACGGCATCAACGGCTCGCGCGACCGCCGGCGGCGGCTCGTGCAGCGAACGGCACCCCCCGGGCCGCAGCCTGGGTATCGGAGACGAGAGTTACATGGCGAAAGAGCAGCAGCGGGGTAAGGTTCGGCGCCGCGAGAAGAAGAACATCGCGTCGGGCGTCGCACACGTCAATGCGAGCTTCAACAACACGATGATCACCATCACCGATGCGCAGGGCAACACGATTGCCTGGTCGTCGTCGGGCATGATGGGCTTCAAGGGCTCGCGCAAGTCGACGCCGTATGCGGCGCAGATGGCTGCCGAGGATGCCGGCAAGAAGGCGGCCGAGCATGGCGTGAAGCACCTCGACGTCGAAGTCACCGGTCCGGGTTCGGGCCGTGAATCCGCGCTCCGCGCGCTGCAGTCGGTCGGCTTCCAGATCACGTCGATCCGCGACGTGACGCCGATCCCGCACAACGGCTGCCGGCCGCGCAAGCGCCGTCGCGTCTAGGACGACACGTCCACGTCTGTCCCCCGCGTCCGGCGCGTCTCACGACGCGAGCCGGACGTTGGCGTGACGGGCCTAATCGTATTCAAGCACCGCCGCGCAAGCGGCCAGACACGAGGATCTGCAAGTGACCAACGTATTGCAGAAGAACTGGCAAGATCTGATCAAGCCGGGCAAGCTCGGCATCGAATCGGGCCGCGACAGCGCCCGCATGGCAACCATCGTCGCCGAGCCGCTCGAGCGCGGCTTCGGCATGACGCTCGGCAACTCGCTGCGTCGCGTGCTGCTGTCGTCGCTGCAGGGCGCAGCGATCACGACCGTGCATATCGACGGCGTGCTGCATGAGTTCTCCTCGATCCCGGGCGTGCGTGAGGATGTCACCGACATCATCATGAACATCAAGGAGATCGCGCTGCGCGTCCATTCCGAGGGCGTGAAGCGGATGGTCCTCAAGAAGGAAGGCCCCGGCCCCGCGACGGCCGGCGACATCGAGACATCGTCCGATGTCGAGATCCTCAACAAGGATCACGTGATCTGCACGCTCGACCAGGGCGCGTCGATTCGCATGGAATTCACCGCCGCCACTGGCAAGGGTTACGTGCAGGCTGAGCGCAACCGCCCCGAGGATGCGCCGATCGGTCTTATTCCGGTCGATAGCCTTTACTCGCCGGTCAAGAAGGTTTCCTACCGGGTCGAGAACACCCGCGAAGGCCAGATCCTGGACTACGACAAGCTCACGATGCAGGTCGAGACGGACGGCTCGGTGAAGGCCGAGGACGCCGTGGCGCTCGCCGCCCGCATCCTGCAGGACCAGCTCACCGTGTTCATCAACTTCGAGGAGCCGCGCAAGGCCGTCGAAGAGCGTGCGCATCCCGAGCTGTCGTTCAACGCGGCGCTGCTCAAGAAGGTCGACGAGCTCGAGCTGTCGGTGCGTTCGGCGAACTGCCTGAAGAACGACAACATCGTCTACATCGGCGACCTCATCCAGAAGACCGAGGCCGAGATGCTGCGCACGCCGAACTTCGGCCGCAAGTCGCTCAACGAGATCAAGGAAGTGCTGGCTGCGATGGGCCTCCACCTCGGCATGGAAGTGCCGAACTGGCCGCCGGACAACATCGAAGATCTCGCGAAGCGCTTCGAGGACCAGTACTGAGACGACGAATTTCCCTCTCCCCGTCCTTCACGGGGATAGGGCCAAGCTGGAAGCGTGCTTTCAGCACGACGTGAGAGGTGGCCGCTTGCGCTGCGGTGTGGCGCCCACTCATCCCAGCCTTCTCCCCGCAAACAGGGAGAAGGAGACGAGAACCAAGGGAGAGGCCACAGAACCTCCCCGATAACAACTGAAAGGATGAAGACACATGCGACACGGAAAGCTGGGGCGAAAGTTCAGCCGCGACAGCGGTCATCGTCAGGCGATGTTCTCGAACATGGCTGCCGCCCTCATCAAGCACGAGCAGATCGTGACCACGCTGCCGAAGGCGAAGGATCTGAAGCGCGTCGTCGAGAAGTTCATCACGCTCGCGAAGCGCGGTGACCTCAACTCGCGCCGTCTCGCTGCAGCCCGCCTGCGCGACGACGATCAGGTCAAGAAGCTCTTCGAAGTCCTCGCCCCGCGCTACAAGGATCGCGCCGGCGGCTACACCCGCGTGCTCAAGGCCGGCTTCCGCTATGGCGACAGCGCGCCCCGCGCCGTCATCGAACTCGTTGATCGCGACGAGAGCGTGAAGGGCCGTGAGGACCGCGAGCGTCACGCCGCCCAGGTCGCGGCCGAAGGCGACAGCGCAGCCTGAGGCATAAGCCAACACCGGAATTCGGAAAGCGCAGTGGCCTCGGCTGCTGCGCTTTTTGTTTGCCGCGAGCCGCAACGCCTTCGGCTACTGCGGTCGCGGCCGCCGCCTCGCGGTCTCAATCCAGGCGCGCTCTTCGAGCGCTCCGAATTTGGTGGCGATCGAAGATCGCGCCAGGGAAGTTCCAACCGGCGAGGCAGTACCGCCGCGCGTGTAGCCGAAGGCGTACGCGTCGGCGGCAAGAAAAGCTCCCTAAAACCAGCTCTCGTCGAACTGCAGGTAGGTCGCATCGCCGCGCGACAGGAGCGTTGCGAGATGGTGCGCTTGTGGCAACCGGTGAGAGAAGACGTACCGGCACGCGGCAATCTTACCCCGATAGAAATCAGTGTCGCGGCCTTCGGCTCGCGTGAGCGCGGCACTCGCGACGCGCGCCTGCTCGAGCCAGATCCACGCGAAAGCAACGTGACCGATGAGATCGAGGTAATGGGTCGCGTTGGCGAGGTACGCCCGCGCGCCCCGGCTTCCCCGTAATGCAACGAGATCCGCGGTCGTCGCCTGCACGAGATCAGCGGCACGGGCGAGCGCCTCAGCCAGATCGCCAACGTCGCCGCGCGCGCGGCTTGCCGCTGCGGTATCGCGCACGCGGGCAAGGAACAAGTTCAGCGCGCGGCCATCCTCCATGATCGCCTTGCGGCCGAGCATGTCGAGCGCCTGGATGCCGTTGGTGCCCTCGTGGATCGGGTTGAGGCGGTTGTCGCGGTAGTGCTGCTCGAGCGGATGATCGCGCGTATAACCGGCACCGCCGAGCACCTGGATCGCCGCATCGCTCGCGCGCAGCATCTCCTCACTGATCCAGCCCTTGAAGACCGGCGTCAGGAAATCGAGGAGAAGCCCCGCGTCGGCGCGATCAGAGGCGTCCTCCGCACCCGCCTTCATATCCGCGAGGCCGGAAACGTAGAGTCCGAGCGCAAGGCCACCTTCGGCGGCGGCCTTCTGCTGCAGGAGCATTCGGCGCACATCCGCGTGCGCGATGAGTGGCACCTGCGGGCTCTCCGGATCCTTGGCATCGGGATGTCGGCCCTGCACACGATCGCGCGCGTAGCCGAGCGCATGGAGGTAGCCCGCGTTGGCGTGCGCGACAGCACCCATCGACACCGCGATCCGCGCCTCGTTCATCATCGTGAACATGCACGCGAGGCCCTGTCCCGGCCCGCCGACGATCTCACCGATCGTCTCGCCGTCATCACCGACGCTGAGGACGGTGTTGACGGTGCCGCGCTGCCCCATCTTGTGATTGAGGCCCGACAGCGCGATGTGATTCCATGCCGCCGGCCGCCCATCGTCGTCGAGGCGCTTGCGCGGCACGATGAACAGCGAGATGCCTTTGACGCCAGCTGGCGCGCCGTCGATACGGGCGAGCATGAGATGCACGATGTTTTCGCTCATGTCGTGCGCGCCGCCCGAGATCCACATCTTGGTGCCGCGAAGAGCATAGCGGCCGTCCGTCAATGGACGCGCGACGGTGCGGATATCCCCCAGCGAGGAACCGGCGTGCGGTTCCGACAGCGCCATGGTGCCGAGGAAGCGCCCTTCGAGCATCGGCGCCATGTAGCGCGATTTCTGCTCGGGCGTGCCATGCTGGGCAAGCAGCTCCGCAGCGCTCATCGTCAGGAAGGCGTAGTTGGCGATCGAAATATTGGCCGCCTGCAGCATCAGCAGCGCGGCGTTGGCATAGCTGCGCGGCAAGCCGACGCCGCCATCTTCCGGGTTGGCAGTCGCGGCGAAAAAGCCGCCATCGCGCAGTGCCGCGAGCGCCGTTCCAATCTCATCAGGAAGCACGACGCGGCCATTCTCGATGCGCGGCTCATTGGCGTCGAGGTGGGCGTACGACGGCGCGAAGTGATCGCGCGCGAGACGCTCAGCGGCATCGAGCATGGCGACCGCGGAGTCGCGATCGACATGCGAGAAGCGCGGAAGATCCAGGAGAGCGGGTGCGCCCAGCACCTCGTCCAGCACGAAAACGAGGTGCCGGCGATCAACCAGTGTGGTCATCAGCGGAGCCAGCCTCCAACGGATCAGAGACGGATGGTAACGCGTCGTGCGGGGCCCTCAGCGCGAGGCGCTACAGCAGCTCTTTCACCATAGCACTGGCCTTGGCGAAGTCCATCTGGCCGCGATAGCGCTCAC
>CAZKZT010000097.1:0-11010 GCA_964557265.1 uncultured Hyphomicrobium sp. | reverse complement strand
CTCTCAGGCGCATGGTGCGCGTCCGCTCGGAGTCGAGGAGGCCGCAAGCCGTCGTCGCGCAACGTCTTTCCGTCAAAGACACACACGTCACTCGCCCGACGGCTTCCTGCCGTTCGGAGGACGCCACGACTCTGGCCAGTCATCCCTGGGCGGTGCCGGCACGAACTGCGCCGGCGGCGGAGCGTCCGCGACTTCAGATGCCACGCCCTCCTGAGCGCCGGGATCTTGCGGCGGCGTCTTGCGTGACCGCTCCCGCCGCTCTCTACGGGCAGCGGATGACTTGAAGAGATCATCGGCCGCCGCTGCTGGCCAGAAGCCGACCGGCCCCATCACCATTGCGACGGTCCAGGCGAAGACTGCCATCATGGCGGCAGTGCGCAGATGGTACTCGACGCTCGCATGAGCGAGCAGGAGCATCATGGCGAGAGCCGCCGCGCAGGCGAGCAGATTGTCGCGATGGCGCGCATCGGGCAGGCCACGCCGCCAGACACGCCAGCATTTCACGGCTGCCCAGATCAGGAACATGCCGATTCCAATCAACCCCGCGAGCCCCGCCTCCAGCCACAGTTCGAGGTAGTCGTTGTGCGCGCGATTGGCGTACGCGCTCGCCATATTGTCCGATGCCTTTTCGAAGCCCGGATAAACCGACACAAAAGTGCCCAAGCCAGACCCGAACGGCATATAGGCGATTGCCGCGTCGATGGTATTGCGCGCGAACACCACGCGCGCGTCTGTCAGCGGATCGAAATGGAAACGATGTGACATGCGATAGACGGCGAACTGCAGTCCAAAGAGGCACGCCAGCAGTATCGCAGCCGCCAACAGCCGGATCGCGCCGCTCGCGGCTTTGGCGCCGCGCTGTTCCTGTTGCGCGACTGTCGTCCCGGCGGGCGTGAGGTACGCCAGCGCAAAAGCCCCCATCAGCGCCACAGCCGTAAGACCGAGCCCCGCACGGGATCTCGCCATGGCCTGAGCTGCCACCAGAATGAAGACGGCTGCAAAACCGGACAGCGCAGCGATGATGTGCGTGGTGCTGCGCGTCGATTTGAAAGACAGGCCGGCACGAGCGAAATCAGCGACGACTGCCACCGAGAACGCCGCCGCAACGAGCACGAGACAATAGAGCAGTGCCGCATAGTGGTTGCGATTGGCGAAGAAGCCAACGGCCTCGGTGTCATTGGTCAAGGCGTAGAATCGAAGGGAGCTTGTCGGTCCCTGAGCCACCTGCAGCAAGCCGACACCCACGCTCACCAAGCCAACACTGAGAATAGCGAGGCTCAACCGCCAGCGCTCGGTGTAGCTCAACTGCAGTACGCCCAGCAGCACAGCCGCCGGCGGCAGCAACGCGAGGAAACTCAGCCACGTCATCGATGGCACGACGCTCAGCGGCTGCCATCCCACTTCGAGCCCGGCTGCCATGAGGCTGCCTTCATAGTCCGACCGCCCCGGCAGTCGCATCCAGAGCGATGGAGACAGCGGTACAAGTTGGGCCAGAGGCACCATCGCAATCAGCAGGCAGGCTGCGAGAGTAGCGCGCCCGCGCCTGCCGCCATTCGCCGCCGGAACATCGATCAGCCGCCATCCCGCCCATAGCAGAAGCGGGACGGCGAAGCCTTGCAGCACGACATCGCCGATAAATCCCTCGCGCGTCCCTCCTCCGAGCGCGAGGCAGGCCACGACATACAGCGCAACAACGATAAAGAAAGGACTGACCGACTGCAGTCGCTGCCAACGAGATCCAATGGGCCGCTTGGTCAAAGATCCTGCCTCGTGATCAAGCTGGCTAACCCGCGATGCGATACGGCCGTTCGTGCAACGTGATGACTCCCACCGACTTCAGCATCTGGTCGCGCTCATTGCGTGGTCGTGATCGCGGTGACGGTCCGCTCAGAAACTGCAGGTTTCCCGCTCTACGGACCGGCCGGATACGGACGGCGTTTGACCGTGGCGACATCGCCCAACAGCCAAGCGGGATCGAATGTCCTTGATGCTGCCAGAGTGGGACTTGGATCCGCCTCGGAACGGGGACCCGCAGCGCAAGGCGATGTCCGCTCGACCCAGGCGATCATGCCAGGCACCACGTTCACCACACAACCATCGGGATACGACAGTGATGCCTGCGCATTCGGATTCGCGATCGCCGAATCGCCGAGCTTGAGCTCTGTTGCCGTCTCAATCCGCTGATAGCCGTCACCCGTATTGACGAGGATCTCACCACTGATGGGCGTCAACCGGGCGGCCTCTGCCGCGGGCAGCGCCGCCACCATCGAAACGGCCGCAATAACGGCTCGCCATGAGGCTTTCATCGACGCACCAAATCAATAATCTCCGCCAGCATCCACACGAACAAAATACCGATGCTCTCTCAATCTGCACGGCAGGCTATCCCGTTTAGGCGGAGCCGCGCAAGCGAGCGCGGCGGGTTTCATACGGACGCGCAACGCCTGAGCGGCATGAGGCCCCCCAAGGCGACGGAATTGCGTGTCACCAATCCCTGGCAATGCTACCAGCTCAACACTCCCCTGCGGCGCCGTCTTTTTCGCGAGCCTGTGATCCCATGTCCGACCAACTGCAGCTATTTCTGTCCAAGCTCTTGCCGCTCGCGGTCCTGCCTGAAGGTCTCCTTGCGCTGATCCTCCTGGGCACGGCGGCTTGCACGTGGCGCGGCGCCCACCGCCCGGCATTCCTGCTATCCGTGTCGGCCGTCGGACTGTTCTTAGTCAGCGCCAACCCGATGGTCGCCAACGGGCTGATGGCTACGCTGGAAAAGCAGCATCAGGTCGATCCGCGCACGATTGCCCCAGCCGACGTGGCGATCGTGCTTGGCGGCGCGGTTCATAGCCCGGCGCCGCCGCGGCAGGATCCCGAACTCGGTGAGGCCGTCGATCGTGTCTGGTACGCTGCGCGGCTCTATCGCACCGGCCACGTCAAAAGAATCATCGTCGTCGGCGGCAATCTGCCGTGGTGGCCCGGCGGCGAACCCGAAGCCGCGGTGATCGAAAAATTGCTCGTAGAGCTCGGCGTACCGGCAGCGTCGATCCAGACTGGCGGCACCAGCCGGAACACATTCGAGAATGCGCTCGAAGCCAAGGCATTGATGCAGAAACAGTCCTTCGCGACCGGACTGCTGGTGACGTCGGCATGGCACATGCCGCGCGCGCTTGCGATATTCAAGAAGGCCGGCGTTCCGGTCACTCCTGCGCCTTGTGACTATCGCTCCGGCGACGAGCACTCCCGTACGCTGCTTGATTGGATACCGAACGCCCAAGCCTTCTCCATGACCAGCTCGGCGCTGCGGGAATGGATGGGATACTACGTCTATCGTTGGCGTGGTTGGCTCTGAGGTGATGGGCTTGGCCCCGCGATCGGCACACGCGCCGTTTCCGGCACCCGGCGGATCGACATTTCGTCGAACGAGATCGATCCCGATATGAGCCGTTCGGACGGCAAGCCCGGATCGAGAACCAGACTCAGCGTTTGCGCCGTGCAATCGGCCTCGGGTACATCGACAGAGAAAACGAAACCGCGCCACTCCTTGATGCTCCCTGTGAAGGCCTCGCTTTCTCCGATCTCACGCTTCTTGTCGCCCAAGCACGTCACCATCCACCGCACGCCGCGACGCCCGAGCACCTCACCCATCACTTCGCCCGTCACCTGATGTGCGCCAGGCCTCAGCCGCAGTAGCTGCGTCGTCGCTCCGAGTTCGACGCGCCCGTGACCAAAACTGATGACGAGTGCGCGTTCCGATGGCCGGTCCGGGCGGCGGCCGATCCACACCGCAGCGGTACCGCCTCTCGGCAGTTGCCAATCGAACGCCTGTCCTGATGGCTGAAATTCGAAGTCGCCATTGAACAACGGACCCGCCCCAGCGCGCTGCTCAGGGGGCAGGAACTGGAGCCAAGTGTAGTAGGCCAGATCATAAAATCGTCGATGAATGAGAAAATCCAAATACGCGCGAAGATCCGCGTGGGTCGGTGGCGTCGGCGTATCCTTCAGAGCGAGCAGCAGATCTAGAGGTGTCCGCACATCGGTGATCGCGCCGAGCATCTCGCTGAGAAACGCGCCGCGCCACGGCGGGTTCTGCAGAAGCGCGTCTCGAACCACTGCCGCCGCCTCACGCGTCTCGGCGAGATGGGCGAGAAGTGGTGTCAAATGCCGGATGGACTGGTCGTGCATGCGCATCAGGATGTCGACACGCTGCATCGCCAGCGGCCAGTCCCTTTCCTGGATCGCTGCGTGAAGGAGCCACGCGTGGGGCACCGGATCACGTAGTGTGCGCTGCGCGGCCGCCCGCATCAGAACCCCCACCTTCTGCTCGTCGCCGGCAGTGCCGCGCTCCAATCCGGCAAGCGTGGCGAGCGCGCGCGCATTGCCGGGCTCTTGCGTCAGGATTGCAGATGCCCAGGCACGCAGGTTCTCCCGTCGGACAACCTCCTCATCCGTTTCAAGCGGGGGAGGAGGCCGCACGCCCGCTTCGCTTCCGGAAGGCGCAGGCTTCGAAGGATCTATCGGGACTTTGAAATCGAACCGCGCGGTCGCGCGCGCACCGGCCTTGTTGCGCCTGGCGGCGGATATTGCGCGATCGATGAGAGCTTCCAGAGCGGCCGGGTCGGTCGGCCGCACCTCGAGCGCATACGACGGATCGATGCGCACCAGTGCGGCGACCAGGCTATGATTCACAATCGCCCAGAGTAACGCGACGCCAATGCCGCCGAACACCAGGAACCGCAACGGGCGCAAAAGGCTGCGATCGGACATTCCCGAATGGCCCCCCTCATCTTAGCCGCGCCGCCAGCCCAAGATCACGCGCTGGCGGCAATACGAAAAAATCTCAATGGCTTCACTGACGAATGAGGTGCTGCAGGTAGCGCCAAATGCTCTTTCGCCGACGCGCAGGGCGATTGGGCCGGGGTGCGGCCGCGCGCACTGGAACCATATCGGCACGCCGAAACACCGGAGCTGGGCGTGGTGGTGCGGCACTCCCGCGCGATGAGCCGCCGGCTTCACCCACACCCCGCGTGGCATCGTAAGCGATACGGCGCTCGGTCGTTTTGAGGTCGTTCCACGCCTGCGTGACTCGGCTCGCAAAAAGCGCCCGCGCGCTGTTGGCCTCCCGATCGGGATGGAGCCAGCGCAGCAGCAGCGCCATATGCCGGCGCAATTGATCGATGTCCGCATCGCGCTCCGCACCGAGCACGCGATAGCTGTCTGCTTCGGGATGCAACAAGATCTGCTCAATGTAAAAGCTCGCCGCCGCCTGAATCACGCTCGCGGACTGTTCGCCAGCGGCCATCGCCTGCGATACAGCGCTGTCATCGCCAGCCACGATACGCAGCAACAGATCCAGATCTTCAGGCAGCTCCCGCGCACGCAGCGATCGCGCACGCGAAGGCAGATGCAATAGCCCTAGTGCAGCTTCGAGCGCAGTTCCTTCACGCATTTCACCACATTTACGCCTGTTTCAGCCGACGCTGGTTCCCCCGCTTGCCCTCGATCTGACCGCCATAAACGTAAGCATCCTCGCCGTATCCATAGCCATATTCATAGCCGTAGGACGTGTTGCGGGCATCGAACCTCGTCAACACCGTTCCAATCATCGGGCTGCGCGTGAACTGCAGGCGCTTGAGTGCACCACGAACCTGCGCGGCACGGGGCCGTCCCGCTCCAACCACGAACAGCGTCGCGGCGGCAGCATTGGAAAGCAGCGGCGCATCCGCCAAACCCATCACCGGCGGGCAGTCGATGACGATGAGATCGAACGTCTCCATCCCGACTGAAAGCAGCGAATGCAGCCGCGGCCCGGCAAGAAGATCCGCAGCATTCGCCGGTAGCGGCCCCGTTGCCATGAATGTCAGCTCGGCGACGTCCGTCGCCTGGAAGGTCTGCGGCGGCAGCATCTCGCCGCTCAGGTAGCTGCTCAGACCGACGCTGTTGTCGAGACCTAGCTTGTGGTGCATCGACGGGTTGCGCATATCGGCATCGATGATGAGCACACGCATGCCCATTCTGGCGTAATGGCGCGCAATCGCGAGCGACGTGATCGACTTGCCTTCTCCCTGCACGGCGCTGGTCACGAGGAGCGAGCGCGGCAAACCTTCCTCCGTCGCAAACTGGAGGGTCGTGCACAGCGATCGATACGCCTCGGCAATCGACGATCGCGGATTGAGCAACTCGACTTCGGCCTTGCTCTTTCGTCCGGTATCCGGAATCACGCCGAGCGTCGGCAATCCGGACAGACGTTCGACTTCCTCGGGTGCCCGGATTGAGTCATTCAGGCGCTCAAGCAGGAACGCCGCACCGAACCCGCCACCCAATCCGAGCATCAGTGCCATCATGAGGGCACGCCGCATATCGGGGAAGGAAGGCGCTCCGGGATAGTTGGCGCGATCCACGACGAAAATGTTGTTGGCGCCCATGCCTCCAGCGACGTCGACTTCCTTGTGCCGCTGCATGAGGCCTTCGTAGAGCGTCCGGATGGTATTCGCTTCGCGCTTCAGGTTGTTGTACTGGATGCTGCGTCTCTGCAGATCCAAGGTCTCGATCCGCAATGCCTCGATCCGGGCGCGCATCTCGCTTTCCTGCTTGAAAGCCTGCTCATGCGCCGCCTTGTGCGAGTCCTTGATCGTTTTGATCTCGGTCGTAATCTGGCGATCGATTTCCTTCATCCGGTTCGTCAATTGAAGCATGATCGGATGCGCTGGCTTGTAGGTCTCAAGCTTCTCCCTGTATTCGGTCTCGACCGTACTGCGCGCAGACCGAAGACTTTGAATGACCGGATTGAGCAGCAGCTGCGGAATGTTGATCGCATCGACTTTCTCAACCTGGCGCCACAGCTGCTCGGCCTTGATGCGATCTGAAATGAGAGCGCCCAGCGCGGTGTTGGCCGCCGCCAGATTCGATTCCGCGATCGATGCCTTGTCGCCGGTAATGACGAACTCTTCCTTTTCGGCGAAGGCGATGACGGCCTTCTCGGCCTCTTCCAGCCGCAACTTCAGCTGCGCGACCTGATCTTCGAGAAATGCCTTGGCGTAGATGTTGGCCTGAAAGCGCTTATCTATGTTCGACGCGATGAAAGCGTCGGCATATGCGTTCGCGATCATCTGCGCTCGCGCGGGCGATGGGTCCGAATAGCTGATGTCCACCAGCCTCGAACCCGAGACGACCCGCACGGACTGGTTCCCCCTGACGATCCAGGCGGAAATTCTCTCGAGCGCTGCGCGATCAGGCTCTTGCTGGCTTTGAGCCGCAGCTCCACCGAGGAACGATTTCACCGCTTCTACGATTGAGAACTGGCGCGGCTTGAAGAAGTCGGGATCATCCGCGAGCTTCGCGGCGGAGGCGACCCGCTCTGCTATCGCTATGCCCTGCAGCAGCTGGACCTGAGTCCGCAAATAATCCTGGCCGATTTCCATCGGCTCAATCTGCCCATCCATCACTTTGAGGGGTCGGTTCTCGACCTGCAGCCGCACGGTCGCCGTGTAGATCGGCGTAATCATGAGCGTCCGGACAGCGTTGATGGCGACAGCCACCACGATAACGGCCAGAATCAGCCATTTGCGCTTGATGAGAATGCGCAGGAATTCAAACAGCATCCGGCGAAAATCATCGCCTGCTGGTTCTTCCGCCTGATCGCCAGGCCCATACGGCCCGCGCAGCGGCGTAATGTCCTCGATCGGTGCGACCTGCCGCCCGGGATTTCCTTCGGGACGCCCGCCAGCGATTGCTCGACTGTTGTGCATTGCTGCGCCTGGACTCGCTACCTACAGAATCATGCCGAATACACCCACGAGCGGCAGCGCCTTCATCACGTCCTGGTAGAGCTTCTTGCCGAACGAGGCATTCACGATGACGACGTCTCCCTGCTGGACCGGAGGATTCACCGACCGGCCAGCCTTGATCTCATCGATGTCGAACTTCGCCGCCTGCTTCGCTCCACCCGCGGTTCGGAAGATCATCACCTCGCTACCGTTGGCGACATCATTCAAACCACCAGCCTGCGCCACCAATTGCAGCAGTGTTGTCGGTCCGCGATAGGGATAAACACCGGGGCTTCTGACCGATCCTTCGACGATCACGCGTTGGCTATTGTATTCGCGTATGAAGACGGTCACCTGAGGATTCTGAAAATACTTCTCGCTGAGCTTGCCTCTCAACGAGGTCTCCAGCTCACGAGCCGTCAAGCCGCCTGCCTTAACATCGCCGATCAATGGCAGATTGATCGTACCGGTCTCGGCGACTTGCACCGTTTTTGTCAGATCGGCTGCTTGATAGACCGAGATGTCGAGAACGTCCTGCGTGCCGATGCGATAGCCTTCGCTGCCCGGCGTCACCTGGCTTTCAAGACTTTTCAGCTCCTTCGACATGCCCGGCGATGCTTTGACCTTGATCACGTGGGGTGACGCCTCACCAGCAGGCGACGGGGCGCCGAGCCCTGCCGTCATCGACGGCTCGGTCTGAATGGAATTCGTCACGCTTTCGTTCAGAGATGAACCGCACGCGGCAAGCATCACAGCAAATGACAATGTCAGCAAAATACTTGCGACCCGCAGGCCCCAAAAATTCATTTGCATAACCCCGACTTTCATTACTCAAGGGTGCATTCGAACCGCATCTCGCGAGGCAATCGATACACCTAGTATCAGTGCTTCGTAGCATACCCAACGGTACCCCACGAGAGCGTCTCACAAACTATCCCAGGCAGACTTCTGTACAGCCCGCGCGACCAAACGACAGGCTATGAGCGAACGAAGTTGCTGACCACAGCGTCACGCCGACCGCGCATGACCATGCGGATCAATTGTCAATCTAGTGCCGTCTCAATTCCAGTGGTCCGAGCTTAACAGATCACCGATGACAAGCCATTGCCGTTCTGCATCACCGGAGCACAAACAATCGGCAATCCCGTACTCATCCGCGCTACTCGGTTCAACTGCCAACCCACGGAACATAGCGTTCAAGCATCATCGGAACAGGGATCAAGGCAGGCGCCGCTTGCACGCCTTGCACCTCGTAGCCGGGCGCTATAACTATGCATGGATGGCGTCCGCGCGCTTTATGCCCATTGTTGCTCGTAACGGGAATTTTTCATGGACGGCAGTCTCGACCCGGTCGATGTTGATCGTCCCAGCCACGCCGCATTCAGATGGGCCGCGATCAACACACACCCGCATCGCGAGCACATTGCTGTCGAGCATCTCGCCCGGCAAGCTTTCCACGTTTATTGCCCGCGGGAGCTGAAACGTATCCGGCACGCACGGCGCGTGCAGGACGTCCTGCGACCGCTCTTTCCCGGCTACGTGTTCGCCCGCGTGTCGCCGGAGCTGACAATGTGGCGGCCCATTCTTTCGACTTATGGCGTGCGCGCGCTTGTACGCATCGGCGACCGGCCGGCCTTCGTCGATGGTGACTTCATCGAAGGCCTGCGCGCGCGTGAGGTCGACGGCGTAATCGCGAAGCCCGCCGTTCCCTATCAGCTCGGCCAAGAGGTACGTCTCAACGGGGGGCCGTTCGACGGCATCATAGGCCGCATTGTCGAGATGAAGGACAACGACCGGCTGGTGCTGCTGATGAAGCTGCTTCAGCAGGACGTGCGGCTGAAGGTGCCGTCGACTGGCGTACGACCGCCTTGAGATTCATCCCCGCATTCTAGCGAGAAGGCTTCTTGAAAAGAAACACGCCGGCCCCTGAGGACCGGCGTGCAATTGGATTGCCACTGCTGGCAGTACGTCAGGCTGCCTTATCGAAGGCGCGCGACTCGATACTGTCACGCGCAACATCTCGGCGGTCGCGCATATCGACCACGACAGCGATTGCGCTCCGCAGCCGCGACTTCAGCTCACTGCGGCCGCCAACAAAAGCGGCCAGAGGTGCATAGGCCGCCATGTCCGCGGGGGCGCCGTAGAGCGCGTGGTATTCGTCCGCGTTATCGAATGCGGCGATCTTCTCTTCGCTCGTGAGCAGCGTCTCGCAAGGCGCTCCCTCGGCGATGACGACGTCATGCGTCTCTAGTTCGATGTGATAGTACACCAGCTGATCGCCCGGCAGATCGACGGCAGCAATGGTCCGGCCGTTGATCAGGTCGCCGACAGGGATCAGCACCCCATTGAGATGCACCATGTGGGAGCGCGAGAGAAAGAGATCGCGGTGTGGCGCGCCGTTGCCGAATGCGTCCTTTGAAACGCGGATCGGCATGGCATCGCTGCGCCAGGGCATATCCCCGTCACGATCAACCGTGATACGTCCGACCCAGCGGATTGCGCGAGCTTCACCGTTCTTAGTGGTGACAAACTCGCCGATCCGTAATTTCTCAATCGCAATGTCACCTGACGGTGTCAGCAGACCAGTGCCTGAGAGGAAGCACAGACAGTCATCCTTCCCGATATTGTTGGGCAACTTGCAATATGCACCGTACGCTGGCCCATTAGGCGGCACATTCTGTGCGCTGGCCTTCTTCGCGAAAACGCCCCCGCCCAGGGTTGCCAGCAGCGCTCCTGCGGCGACCATGCTGCGTCGGCTGAGCTTAAGGTCCGGCTTTCCGCGGCCGTCCGCGCCATTATCAATTCCAGACATCAGCCCCTCCAAAAAAATATTAACTAACGTCGACCACCTCATTAACCTTGTAGCTTGTCGCAGAGGAATCAGGCTGAGCGCAAGAGGGATAGAGGCAGATACACTGCCATTTGCACTCGTCGTTGCCAAAACAACACGATCCGGCGGGGACTGCCAGGAAAGCTGGCATAGCCAGCTCGAGTGCTGCCGCCTGCATTTCAGCCGTCGACGCTCACACTATAGAATGCAGCACACGCCTCGGATGAAGCAGGATCGGGCGGCAGCAAAGCGCCCGGCATGGATTTGAAATTGCACGATATATCCACGGATTGATCACTCATCCAACCTTCGGCGGCCTCCCGATCGCAGCAGCTTTGGCTGGCAGGATCACGCCCGGACCATCGTCCGCGCAGATATCCGTCCCGCCCGCCATCGCCTACCATCCGCCAGATGCGCCGCTTG
>CAZKZT010000096.1:4131-11083 GCA_964557265.1 uncultured Hyphomicrobium sp. | reverse complement strand
GGGCCTTCGGCCGTCATCGTCGTGAACGTCGCATCCGGCAGCTTGTCGCCGACCTTGATGGTCATGATCTGTTGTCCTTCCCATTGAGAGAGCATTCCGCTCGTGCGAGATCCGCCGAGCCGTGCGGGGCACACGCAGCGCCGCCGTCGCGCCAACCTTAGCGGCTCCCGATGGCGCGGCCAAGCGGCTCCCGATGCCGGGCAGCCCCCTTCACCATTCGAACGCCTGACCGCTGCGCAATACCGCATCGATACGCGGGACGAACCCGTTCCCCTCGCCGTGCAACGCGATCCCCGGCAGCAGGGTGAGCGGCGCGCGGCTGCCCTTGCGGCCCTGCACGATCACGCGGTGAGCCGCCACACTTTCGCGAGGCTGCAGCGGCAGTACGCGCAGCGCACCGAAACGCCGGCCCAATCCTTCAAGCAGCACTCCGAGCGCATCAGCGCGATGGATCATCGTCACGCAGCCATCCGCTGCTGCCGACGTCGCGAGAAAGCGGAACCACGCATCGAGATCGTCGCTGGCCAACTGGTGCGACACAGCCTTGAGCCGTGCCGGTGAAGAAGTCCCGCGGCCTCGCACGAAGTACGGCGGGTTCGCGATGACATGCGTGAATGCCCCGGGAAGCACACCGCCGATCCCCTCGGTCCCTTCAGCTCGCGCGCGATGGACCGCGGCGCCGCCGCCCGACACATCCATCTCGACCACGCGGACGCGGTCCCCCAGCCCATTGCGCTCGATGTTGCGCCGTGCGAGCGCGGCAAGGTCCGGTTCGCGCTCGACAAGCGTCACGCGCGCGTCCGGGACGCGGCGAGCGACGCACAAGCCCGCAACGCCGACGCCGGCACCGGCATCGAGGACACATGCATCGGCGCCAGAATGCGCGCCGCATGCCGCGGCGAGGAGCACCGCGTCGAGTCCGGCGCGATAGCCCTCGGCGGGCTGCAAAATCGCGAGCGCCTCACCGAGGAACCTGTCATCAGTCGGCGCTGCGCCGCTCTCGCTCATCAGGGTACTTGAGAAGGCGCTTGGTCTCCCCCTCCTTCGTCGCGCACGATCCACTGGCCAAGGTCCGCTTCCTCCAGCAACTGCGCCGCACGCGCCCAGTCCTCGTCGGGAACAAGGACGCGGCGCGGGAAAGCCCCAATAGATCCCTGCATGACGCTGATACTTGTGTCCGCGACATGAAGCGCGATCCCGGCTTCCCGAAACAACGCTTCGACGAAGCTGATCAGTACCGGATCGGTGGCCCTGACGATCAATCGCATCGGCTTCCCCGCCTTCTCGAAGGTATGAGGCCTCCATCTGTCGCATGACCGGACCGGACCGTCACGCCTGGCCGACCATCGCCGCGATCTGGCCACCACACCGCAGCAGGGCACGAATGAGCGATCACCCCTTCGCCAGCGCGCGATCCAGGAAGTCGAGGCGGTCCTGCCCCCACATGAATTCGCCCGAGGGCAACACGTAGCTCGGCGCACCGAAGACGCCGCGCGACAGCGCTTCCGCGGTGTTGCGCTCGAAAATCGCATCGAGCTCATCATCTGATGGGCCCGCCTTGCGGATCGCTGCTGCATCGAGCCCCGCGCGCTGCGCCGCGGCACCAACGGCGACCGCGCCGAGATCTTCCTCGCGTTCCCAGACTGCGCGGCCAAGCTCCAGCGCAAGTCGACAAGCATCCTTGCCCTGCAGCTCCGCGGCGATCACCAGACGTGTCGCCTGCTTGTCATCTGATGGGAAATACTTCGGCTCGAGTTGGATCGGCACGCCCAGGTGATCGCGCCAGCGCTTCAGCTCCATCATGCGATAGGCGCGCCGCTCGGGCGAACGCTTCGGCAATGGCAGACCGCCTGTCTTCGAGAAGACCTCGCCGAAGTTCGCCGGCTTGATGCGCACGGCCGCCTTGTGACGCGCCGCGATCTCGGCGAAGCGCGCGGCACCGAGATAGGTCCATGGGCTGTTCAGCGTGATGTAGTAGTCGATCGTCGTCATCTATTTCGGTCCTTCCGCTCGGCTACGCGTGCGCGACGTTACTTCTGGACGCCGCGGATCATGTTGATGATCGCCGAGAAGTCGTCACCGGCATGGCCCTGCGCGACGAACAGGTTGTAGAGCTGGCTCGCCGCCGCGCCCATCGGGGTCGACGCACCGGAGCCGCGGGCCGCGTCCTGCGCCAACGCGAGATCTTTCTGCATCAGCGCCGCAGCGAAACCCGGCTTGTAGCCATTATTGGCAGGCGAGGTCGGCACTGGCCCCGGCACCGGACAGTAGGTGGTGACCGCCCAGCTCTGCCCTGACGAGGTCGATGCGACGTCGAACAACGCCTGATGCGACAAGCCGAGTTTGTCAGCGAGGTTGAACGCCTCGCAGGTGCCGATCATCGTGATCGCAAGCATCATGTTGTTGCAGATCTTGGCGGCCTGGCCGGCACCGGGATCGCCGCAATGGACAACCTTCTTGCCGACCCCTTTGAGGATCGGATCTCCCTTGGCGAACGCGTCCTTGGTGCCACCGACCATCAGCGTCAGTGTCGCGCCTTCCGCGCCCCCGACACCGCCCGACACCGGCGCATCGAGCGACAACATGCCGGCCTTGGCCGCCATTTCGTGCGCGGCTTTCGCCGATGCGACATCGATGGTCGAGCAGTCGATGAAGATCGTGCCGGGCTTCGCCGCCGCGAGCAGGCCGCCGCCCCACACGTCGAGCACATGCTTGCCCGCGGGCAGCATCGTGATCACGACGTCCGCATCCTTGGCCACGTCGACCGCGGCGCCGGCCTTCTCGACCTTGCGCGCCACGGCCTTCTCGACATTCGAGCCGACAAGATCGAAGCCGAGCACCTGATGGCCCGCCTTGACGAGGTTTCCCGCCATCGGGAGACCCATGTTGCCGAGCCCGATGAAGCCAATGCGTGCCATTTCGTTTCCTCCGTTTGAATGTTCTCCGGCGGTGTCCGCCGTGCAGGACAGCAGTACGACTTAGCTGCGCAGCATCTTGCCCGGGTTCATGATGTTCTGCGGATCGAGTGCCTTCTTCACCGCTGCCATCATGCCCATTTCGACCGGGCTCTTGTAGCGATAGTTCTCCTCCATGCGCAGCCGGCCGATGCCGTGCTCGGCGCTGATCGATCCGCCGAGCGAGATGACGATGTCGTGCACGATCTTGTTCATCGCAGGATACTCGGCGTGGAACCGATCGTAGGTCCAATCGACAGGCCGGATCGGATTGTAGTGCAGATTACCGTCGCCAACGTGGCCGAAACAGCAATGGCGCACACCGGGATAGGCCTTCGTGACGGCCGCATCCGCCGTCTCGACGAATTCCGAAATGCGCGACAGCGGCACCGAGATGTCGTGCGCGATCGAGCCGCCGGCCGACTTCTGCGCTTCCGCTAGATCCTCGCGCATCTTCCACAGCTTGCGCGCCTGCTCACCCGACGTGGTGATCATTGCGTCCTGCACGAGTCCGGCTTCCATCGCCACACCCAGCGCATCGGCGAGCGGACCGTTGAGCGTGCCCGGCTCGCCTTGCCCGGCGATCTCCGTCAGCACGTACCACGGATGCACGGTCGGCATCGGGTCGGTATGCCCGGGCACG
This sequence comes from uncultured Hyphomicrobium sp., assembly GCA_964557265.1. GTDB lineage: Bacteria > Pseudomonadota > Alphaproteobacteria > Rhizobiales > Hyphomicrobiaceae. The sequence goes on along the minus strand of CAZKZT010000096.1, from coordinate 7,486 downwards.
CCGGTCAGAAGCAGATCGAGAATAGAGCGGCGCAAGAGCTCGAAGGCCGAGATCGATTCACCGAGCCGCGCGCGCATCAGCGACAGCAGTTCGACCGCAGCCGCCGGACTGGTGACGCCGATGAAGGCGCTCACCGTGTCGGTCGGCTTCGGGAACAGTCGCAGCGTCGCGCCCGTGATGATCCCAAGCGTACCCTCACCGGCAATGAAGAGCTGCTTCATGTCATAGCCGGTGTTGTCCTTGCGCAAACCGCGCAGGCCATTCCAGATCTGGCCGTCGGCGAGCACCACCTCGAGGCCGAGCACGAGGCTGCGCGTGTTGCCGTAGCGCAGGACCTGATTGCCGCCGGCATTGGTCGAGATGTTGCCGCCGATCCGGCAAGAACCCTCGGCGCCGAGGCTCAGCGGGAACAGGCGGTTGGCCTCAGCGGCGGTCTGCTGGATCGTCTGGAGGATGACACCGGCATCGACCGTGATGGTGTCGTTGGACGTGTCGATCGCGCGGATGCGCTGCATGCGCGACGTCGAGATGATGACCTCGCTGCGATCGTCGTGCGGCTGGCTGGCGCCGGTGAGACCGGTATTGCCGCTCTGCGGAACGATCGCCGTATTCGTCTCGGCGCAGATCCGTACCAGCGCCGCAACCTGCTCGGTATCGGCCGGGCGCAACACCACTGGCACCGCCCCGACCCAACCGCCGCGCCAGGCCTGACAATACGGCGCGATGTCCTTGGGATCCTCGATCACACCAGGCGGCCCGACCACGGCCTTGAGACGTGCCAACACATCGTTGGCAACCGGTTTCCGCCCAGTGTTCGTCGACATTCGTTCCCCGCTCCATGAAGTTCGCAAGCGGGCGCAGATTAGCAGCACCATGAGCAGCGGCAAACGAAGTGCGGCGTCGCAGCGGTCATCGCATGGGCCTCATGCGTGCGCATCGGTCGATGCCAGGGGCCGCTTCAAACGCAACAACGGCCGATCGGCAATGCCGACCGGCCGTCGTGAACCTCAGCGTCTACCGCTTAGCGGTAGTGGCGCCGGTGATAGCGGTGCGTCCAGTGGCGACGCGGACCGCCGTAGTAGTACCGGGGGGCCACATAGTACGGGCGATAGTAGCGGGGGCTATGCCACCGCACATGCGGACGATAGTAGTGGCGGCGCGGCTGATAGTGACGGCGGTGGTTGTAGCGATGCCCCACAGTCTGCGTAATGCTCGCATCCGCCTGCACGGTCTTCATCGCCGACAGCGGCGCCGCCTGCGCTGTAAACACGCCAGACATGAGTGCAATCGCGCCACCGAATACTGCGGTCAACAGAGTGCGTTTCATGATCTATTCCTCCGATTTCTGGCCTCCTTTGGCCCATGATCAGATGATGAGCTTTCCAATATTAATCCGATCTGAATGTTATGTTCACCTAACGTTGGGGCGACGAGCATTCCGTCGCCTCAATTGCACATATTCCCCCTCTTCCTTCGGCCACATTGTTGCCGGGAAAAGGACGCTGCGTTATGGCCAGTTCAGCAGTGGAATCGGTCGTTTGCACCGATAGGCACGGAGGCTGGGGATCCGTGAGGGCAGCACCGGGTAAAGAACGTCCGGACTCGAACGCGCGGATGGGTTCGCGCGGCATCGAGGGCGCGCGTGCGCCCCGCCTTCCATGACCAATCTCGCCGCCCTTCCCGTTGGCACGCGCCTCGCCGAGGACTACCGCATCGAGCGCATCCTCGGCGCCGGCGGTTTCGGGATCACGTATCTGGCCGAGGAGACGCCGCTCGCGCGCCTGGTCACGATCAAGGAGTATTTCCCGGTCGACTTCGCGATCCGCGATGCCAACCAGGCGGCCCAGCCGCGTTCCGGCGACTGCACCGGTGACTACGAGTGGGGTCTCGATCGCTTTCTCGATGAGGCGCGAACGCTTGCGCGCTTCGACCACCCCAACATCGTCCGTGTCTATCGCTTCTTTCGGCAGAACAACTCCGGTTTCATCGTCCTGCACTACGAGGACGGGAAGAGCTTCAAGGCATGGCTCAAGGCGCTCGGCCGCGCGCCGCGCCAGCACGAACTCGACCGCGTGGTGCCGCCCCTGCTCGACGCGCTGTCGCTGATCCATGCCTCCGATTTCCTGCATCGCGACATCGCGCCGGACAACATCATCATCCGCAGCGACGGATCGCCGGTGCTGATCGATTTCGGCTCCGCGCGCGGCGACATCGCGCAGCATTCACGGACCGTTTCCGCCCTCGTGAAGCCCGGGTACAGCCCGTACGAGCAGTACGCGACCACGGGCCGCCAGCAGGGGCCTTGGACCGACATCTACTCACTGGCCGCGACCCTCTATCAGGCCGTGACCGGCAAGCGGCCACCCGACTCGCCCTCGCGCATGGTCGAGGACGAACTGGTGCCCGCACGTGATGCGGCGATCAGCTCCTATCGGCCGGCTTTTCTCGCGGCGATCGATGCGGCCCTGGCGCTCGACGTCACCGCCCGGCCACGCTCCGTCGACGACTGGCGCAAGCAGTTGCTGGCACCCGCACCGCCACCCGAATCGGCTGTGGCACCGGCTGCGGACAGTGCCTCCGAGGACAAGGGCGAAGCTGCGCCGGCTGCCGCTGGCAGCTCGCTCAAATCGAAACTCAAGGCCAAGGCGAAAGCGAAAGAGCCCGTCGCCGCAGGCGATGCTCCGGCCGTCGAGGTCGTTCAGGCCGCCGCGCCAAAGAAGGCACCCAAAGTCGCAGCGGCCGCCGCCCCTGCCGCAGTTGCATCCCCCGCGGAAGAGCCCGCGAAACCCGCGTCAGCAGGGCGCGTCGCGGCAATCTTCAGCGAATGGCGTGCCCGCCGCGCCGCGCGCCCGGCCCCATCGCCCGCCCCCAAACCGCCAGCCGACAAAGCCGCGGCCTCGGCTCCCATCGCAGCCGCCGTCGCTGCGGCACCTGCGGCGGCTCCACCCAAGACCAATCTCCCTACCGTCGTCGAACGGCGCAAGCCGCGGCCCGCGCGTCCGAAAAAGAAGCGCTCGTGGCGTCCGCTCATCGCCAAAGGACTGATCGGCCTCGGGGTCGCAAGTCTTGCCGTCGCCTATCAGAACCGGCTGCCGCAGATCGAACGGCAAGGCAGCGGCACCGTATCGAGTGGGCAGCTACCCAGCCCGCAGATCGCGGAAATCAAGGGGGTCCACCAAGGCGCCATCAATGGCGTCGCCCACACGCCAGACGGCCGTCACATCATCTCGACCGGAGAAGACGGCACGCTGAAAGTCTGGCAGACCGGCACGCGCACCCTTGTCCGCACGCTCTACCTCGGCGCCGGTCCCGCCACCGCCCTCGCTGTTGGCGATACGCGCATCGTAACCGGCCA
>CAZKZT010000096.1:0-4031 GCA_964557265.1 uncultured Hyphomicrobium sp. | reverse complement strand
GCCTCCCGCCATCTGATCGCAACGGGAAGCGCCGACCGCACGGTGCGCACCTGGAACGCCGAAACATTCGAAGCACGGCGGATCTTCCGCGGCCACCAGGACTTCGTGACCGCGCTTGCCTTTGTTCCCGACGGGCGCACGCTCGCCTCTGGCGACCTTGCCGGTACTGTGCGCACCTGGTCGATGACAAGCGGACGCACCCTGCGCGCGATGAGGGCGCACAAGGGTGGCGTCACCGCTCTCGCCTACTCCAGCGACGGCAACTGGCTCGCAACTGCCGGGCGCGACGGCGAGGTCAAACTGTGGGACATGGCACGGCCGCGATCGCCCCGCATCTACACCGGACACACCGGAGAGGTCCGGGCGCTGAGTTTTGCGCCGGACGGCCTCACGCTGGCCTCGGCTGGGGCGGATGGCACCATCCGCGTCTGGTCGACGGCGTTCATGGTCCGGCGCGGCTCCTGACCCCTCATTTTACCGCCCGCAGTCCCCATTTCCGTGGGTCGCGCGGCCCTATCGCGCTTGCAAAATGGCCGCCAGAAGTCCAAGTTCGAGCAACAACGAATCGTCGTTGGCTCCCTCGGCATGCAAGATTTGCGCGTCGGGTTTTTGTTGTCTTTGACCCCTGGCCGCGCGATGGGCGCTGCGGCTGGCGCTAGGTGGGCTCCAAATCATGCGGTTTGTCATCGAACGTGGCGACCTTCTGCGAGCGCTTGGTCACGTCGCAAGCGTCGTCGAGAAGCGGACGACGATCCCAATCCTTTCCAACGTGCTTCTGCGCGCCAACGCCGAGGGCTTACAGCTCAAGGCCACCGATCTCGAACGTGAAGTCGTCGAGAGCGTATCGGCCAACGTCGCCACGCCCGGCGCCGTGACCGTGCCGGCGCATATGCTCCACGACATCGTCCGCAAACTTCCGGACGGCGTTCAGATCCGCATCGAGCGTGAACCCGAGCGCGAGCGCGTCGCCATCGCCGCCGGTCATGCGCGCTTTGCCCTGCAGGCGCTCCCTGCCGATGATTTTCCGGACCTCGCCGCCGGTCAGATGTCGCACAGCTTCGAAATCGCCTCGGGTGATTTCAAGCGCCTGATCGAGAAGACGCGCTTCGCGATCTCGACCGAGGAGACGCGCTACTACCTCAACGGCATCTACCTCCACCCGGCCAAAGTCGACGGCAAGCCGACATTGCGCGCTGTCGCGACCGATGGCCACCGCCTCGCCCAGTTCGACCTCGCGCAGCCCTCGGGCGTCGATGGGATGCCGGGCGTCATCATCCCGCGCAAGACCGTGCACGAGCTCTATCGCCTGATCGAAGCGAGCGATGCGCCGGTTCGCGTCGAAGTCTCGCCGGCCAAGGTGCGCGTGGAGATCGGCCCGATCACGATGACGTCGAAGCTTGTCGATGGCACCTTCCCCGATTATGGCCGCGTCATCCCGCAGTCGAACGACAAAGTGCTCGAGGTTTCGAGCCAGCTGTTCATGAGCGCGGTTGATCGCGTGGCCACGATCGCCAGCGAGCGCGTGCGTGCGGTCAAGCTGAACATCGCGCCCGGCAAGCTGGTGCTCTCGGTCAACAACCCCGATGGCGGCAGCGCCACCGAGGAGGTGGAGGCCGAGTTCGCGGCGCCGCCGATGGAGATCGGCTTCAACGCGCGCTACCTGCTCGACATCTCGGGGCAGCTCGAGAGCGACTCGTTGAAGTTCCTGCTCTCCGATCCGGGCTCCCCAACCATCCTCCGCGACGTCGGCGACGAAAGTTCGCTCTACGTCCTGATGCCGATGCGGGTGTGACGGAAATCCCGATAAACACGGCGAATATGGCAGCGGCAAGCGAGCGCGCGACCTCATCCAGGGCGGCGCCTGCGACGTGGGTCGAGCGGCTGACGCTGACCGATTTCCGCAATCATGCGCGGCTGTCTCATGTCTTCGACCACCGCCCGGTCGTGCTGACCGGCCCCAACGGGGCCGGCAAAACCAATCTGATAGAAGCAATCTCGTTGCTTGCCCCTGGGCAGGGCCTGCGCCGCGCACCCTATCCCGAGATCGCGCGCAGCGGCAGCGACGCCTGGGCGGTCGCGGCACGCGTCCACACGCCCGCTGGTCCCGTCGACATCGGCACCGGCCTCACGGGCGCCAGCGCCGCCTCCAACCGTACGGGACGCACGGTCCGCATCGACGGTGAGCCGCAATCGGGCTCCGGCATCCTTGCCGACTACGTCGAGATGATCTGGTTGACCCCGGCGATGGACGGGCTGTTCACGGGCGCTGCGGGCGAGCGCCGCCGCTTCCTCGACCGCATGATCCTGTGCTTCGATCCGGGCTACCGGACGCGCGTCAATCATTTCGAACGGGCAATGGCCCAGCGCAACCGTCTGCTCGAGGATGGCGTGCGCGATTCAGCCCGTCTCGGTGGCCTTGAAGTCGTGATGGCCGAAACGGGGGTGGCGATCGCGGCGGCGCGTGCGCAGGCAGTGGCGGCGCTGGCCACCACGATCGAAGCCCGCCGCGCGCGCGACGAGGCATCGGCCTTCCCGTGGGCGGTGCTGATGATCGAGGGCTGGCTCGAGCGCGAGTTGTCGATGCGCGCCGCCGTCGATGTCGAGGATCTGTACGCCCGCGCACTTGCCGCAGGCCGCGAACGCGACCGGGCCGCAGGCCGTGCGCTCGATGGTCCGCATCGCAGTGATTTCATCGTCGGCCACGGCCCCAAATCCCAGCCAGCCCGCTTGTGCTCCACCGGCGAGCAAAAGGCGCTGATGGTCGGCCTGATCCTGGCCCACGCCGAGCTGATCGCCGAGCGCCAGAGTGGCGCCGCGCCGATCCTGCTGCTCGATGAAATCGCCGCCCATCTCGACGCCGCGCGGCGCGCCGCGCTGTTCGATGAGATCATCGCGCTCGGCACCCAGGCGTGGATGACGGGCACGGATCAAGAGGCATTTTCAGCCCTCGGAGAGCGCGCTCAGTGGCTGCAATTGAGCGCCCTTCAACAGCCGCCGGCGCCGTGACACGCCGTCGCGCCTGAAATTTCTCGATAACGTATTGATATGAATTGTTATTATTTGCAGGAAATCGTGTCGGAGAAGGTGCGATTTCCAGCCCTTTGCATTGTCATTTGTGCTATAAATCAAACGTATAAAAACAGGATCCCCAGGACACCGCTGACATGAGTGATACGCCGGCCCCGAAGCGCAACGGCGCGGACGACTATGGCGAGGACGCCATCAAGATGCTCAAGGGCCTTGACGCTGTGCGCAAGCGCCCCGGCATGTACATCGGCGACACCGACGACGGGTCCGGCCTCCACCACATGGTGTACGAGGTCGTCGACAACGCGATCGACGAAATTCTCGCCGGCTACGGCACCGAATGCCACGTCGTGCTCAACGCGGACGGTTCAGTCACCGTGCGCGACAACGGCCGCGGCATCCCGGTCGGCATCAAGCAGGACGACGACAACGATCCGAAGCGCTCGGCCGCCGAGATCGTGTTCACCGAGCTGCACGCGGGCGGCAAGTTCGACCAGAACTCCTACAAGGTCTCGGGCGGCCTGCATGGCGTCGGCGTCTCGGTCGTCAACGCGCTCTCGACCTGGCTCAAGGCGCGCATCTGGCGCCATGGCAAGGAGCATCTCATCGAATTCAGAGACGGCGTCCCCACCGCGCCGCTCGCGGTCATCGGCGATGCCCCTGATCAGAAGGGCACCGAGGTCACCTTCCTGCCGAGCCCGAACACGTTCACGATGATCGAGTTCGACTACGGCACACTCGAACATCGCCTGCGCGAACTCGCGTTCCTCAACTCCGGCGCCAAGATCGTGCTGACCGACGCGCGCCACGCCGACGTCAAGGAACAGGTTCTCGTCTACGAGGGCGGTACGTCGGCGTTCGTGAAATTCCTCGACCGTTCGAAGAAGCCGCTGGAAAGCTTCGCCGACCCCATCATGCTCTCCGGCGAAAAGGACGGCATCACCGCCGAGGTGGCGCTGTGGTGGAACGACAGCTACCACGAGAACGTGCTCTGTTTCACCAAC
>CAZKZT010000095.1:7777-11237 GCA_964557265.1 uncultured Hyphomicrobium sp. | reverse complement strand
TGCGGCTCGAAGTGCCGTGGATCGATCGCTCGCCGATCGAGTTCGTGCGTGACCACGTACGGCTCACGATCCAGCCGTTCGACGCACCGAACTCCGCCGAGACGGTCGGTCGCCTGATGGACCAGCTCCAGTCCGACCAGATGCTGCTGTTTGCGAGCGACTTCCCGCACTGGCAGTTCGAAGGCGACGCGATGCTGCCCATCGGGATCGACGCGACGCTCCGCAAGAAGATCCTGATCGACAATCCTCTCGCCACCTATTCGCGACTGGGAGACAGCCATGCCGCTTGATGATCCGATGCCCCCTGCGATCACCACTGACAACGGCAAGGGCGGCGCCGCGCCCAACCGTCTCGCCGTCATCGACGGCGACATCCACCCGGCTGTGCGTGCGATGAGCGACTTGAAGCCGTACATGAGCAAGCGCTGGTGGGACCACTACGAGACCTACGGGATGCGCCGCAAACATGGCAGCGCCAACGGTGAGCCCTATCCGAAGTCAGCCCCGCTCGCGTGCCGCCGCGACTCGTGGCCCGAGGAAGGCGGCCGCCCCGGTTCGTCGCTCAAGCTGATGCAGCAACAGCACCTCGACGCCTATGGCATCGAGCACGGCATCCTCGGCCCGCTCGGCAATACCGGCCAGGGCGAGATGAACCTCGAACTGTCAGCCGCCATGTGCTCAGCCACCAACGACTGGCAGCGCGACACCTTCACGCGGCCCGAGAAGCGCCTCAAGGGCGGCCTTGTCGTGCCTTATGAGGACGGCATCGCTTCGGCGCAGGAGATCGAGCGCTGCGGCGGTGACACGGACTTCGGGCAGGTGTTCCTGCTGACGCGTTCGGCCGAGCCGCTCGGCAACCGCCGCTACTGGCCGATCTACGAAGCGGCCGAGCGCTACAATCTGCCGATCGGCTTCCACGTCTTCGGCACCAGCGGACATCCCGTGTCGGGCGCCGGCTGGCCATCGTACTATATCGAGGAAGGCGCGGGGCATTCGACCTCGTGCCAGACCGTCGTCACCAGCCTCGTCATCGAGGGCGTGTTCGAGCGCTTCCCGAAGCTCAAGGTCGTCATGATCGAGGGCGGCTTCGCGTGGGCGCCCGCGCTCGCGTTCCGCCTCGATAAGATCTTCGAGCGGCTGCGCGGCGAGGTTCCGCACTTGAAGCGCCGCCCGTCGGAATACATCCGCGACCACGTTTACTTCACCACGCAGCCGATGGAAGAGCCGGACGACCGCCGTCACGTCCTCGACGTGATGAACTGGATCGGCTGGGACAAACTGCTGTTCGCGTCCGACTATCCGCACTGGGATTTCGACGATCCGTTCCGCGCATTCCCTGCCGGCGTCACGCCCGAACAGCACCGCCGCATCTGTGCCGAGAACGGCAAGAACGTGTTCCGCCTGAACTGATCTGGTCGCAGCGCTTGGAGCCAAAGAGACCGTGACCCGCCATGTCGTGGCCCGTGCGGCCGAGCTGCCGCCCGGCACGCGCAAGAAGGTGAGCGTTGATAGCCGCGACATCGTGGTGCTCAACATCAAGGGCGAGCTGTTCGCGCTCTCCGACAAGTGCCCGCACAAGGGCGCGAGCCTGTGCGGCGGCCTGCTGACGGGGCTCGTACAATCGAACGGGCCCGGCGACTACCAGTACGATCGCGCGGGCGAGATCCTGCGCTGCCCGTGGCATCAATGGGAATTCGACGTGCGCACCGGGCGTTCGTACTGCGATCCGCGGCGGATGCGCTTGATGCAGTTTCCGGTGGCGGTGGAGGCTGGCGCGAGCGTCGTCGAAGGCCCGTACAAGGCCGAGACGTTCGCAGTCAGCATCGAGGACGACTACATCGTGCTCGACGTGCCGTAAGGTGCCTCGATCATGACATCCGCGGCACTGCTGCCGCAATCAGCGCTGCAGCACGTGCGCGCGTCGCATCGAAGTTGCCGCCCGCATCGAGCCGGTGCCAGGTGACGGCGCCAAGATCGTAGCTCATCTGGCGTTCGACGACGGCAGCGGTCGCATCCGACGCATCGCCGCGCCGCGCTTCGACACGGTCGACCAGTACCCGTTCCGGCGCATCGAGCCAGATGCCGACGAACGGCACGCCCGCGGCCTGCGCGATCTGCTCGATCGCATCGCGTTCGGCGGGCGCGGCATGAACCGCATCGACGACCGCCGCGTACCCCGTCGCGACCACCGATGCCGCCTTGGTGGCGAGCGTCGTGTAGACCTTCGCCGTGACATCGCTCGTGTAAGCGTCGGACGGCAGGCGATCCGTCTCGCCAACGCCGAACAGGCGCTTGCGCTCGAGATCGCTGCGCAGATGGACCGCCCCCGGCCCGATGCCGATCGCCGGCGCCAATGCCGCTGCGAGCGTCGACTTCCCGCTCCCCGACAATCCGCCGACCGCGATCAGACATGGCGACGCGGGCGCCAGCAGCGCATTCGCCGCATCGAGATACCCCTGCACATGCGCCTCCATCTCAGGCGGCAATGCACCCTCGCCACGATGTACCTCGACCATCGCGCGAATACCCGCGCGCAGCGCCATGAACAACGGCAGTGCCGCGATCCCATCGAGGTTGCGCGCATCGGTGCGCCAGAGATAACGATTGAGGACGCCGTTCGCGGCCGCGCGGAGATGCAGCCGCTCCAAGTCCATCAGCAGGAAAGCGAGATCGTAGAGCACATCGATCGTCGCCAGCGCCTCGTCGAATTCAAGTGCGTCGAACGGCAGCGGCTTGCCCCGCCACAGCACCATGTTGCCGAGATGGAGATCTCCGTGACAGCGGCGCCGGAAGCCCTGGCTCGCGCGCGCTTCGATCAGCGGCCCGACGCGGGCCAGATGCTCGATCGCGGCGCTCGCGAAGCGGCTGCGTGCCACGCGAACAGCCGCACTGTCGACGCTCGAGCACGCCGTTTCGATATCGCCGATGATTTTCGCGAACCGTGCCGCGCCGTCACCGCCTCCCGCAATGGTCGCCGCTTCGTGGGCGACGACCACACCATCCGCCATCGCCTTCGCCATCGGGAGGTCGATGCGGCCCTGCTCGGCGACGTGTGTCATGACATCTGCCTGATTGAAGCGCCGCATCCGGACCGCGACATCGATCACCGCGCCGCTGCCCGCGAAAGCCAGACGGCCGTCCGCCTCGCGGGTGATACCGACGAGCCCGAGGTAGATCTCAGGCGCGGCGGGCCGGTTGAGCTCGATCTCGCGCACGCACGCGGCGTGGCGCCGCTCGAGCGTCGTGAAATCGAGATAGGGTAGCCGGACATGCTTCTTGACCTTGACCGCCTCGTCGCCCGCGAGAAAGACGCGCGCAGCATGTGTCTCGATCACGTCGACGCGCGCCGGCCGCACCGGATAGGACGCCGGATCGGCCAGAAACGCGGAAATCTCGGTTTCGGTCGGCGTGCTCATCGTTCTGGGATCCATCGCTCGGCTTCCGCTCTGTATTGATAGCG
>CAZKZT010000095.1:0-7767 GCA_964557265.1 uncultured Hyphomicrobium sp. | reverse complement strand
CCGGACGGTGGATGGTTTCAGGCGCGCCGCGCCTTGATGCGCGTCAATTGTCCGCTGCACCCGGGTTTGACCGCCCCTCAGCCGCCGTGGCACTTTGGCCTCCCAACAAGACATCACCGAGGAAACACGCCCATGGCCATGGACGCCGAGAGACTGCGCAACTGGAAGTTCGATGACGTCGTCCAGACGTTCACGGCGCGCGACACGATGCTCTACGCCCTCGGCGTCGGCGCGGGCAGCGATCCGCTCGACGAGAGCGATCTCAAGTACGTCTACGAGGACGATCTCGTCGCGCTGCCGACGATGGTCACGGTGCTCGGCTACCAGGGCTTCTGGCTCAAGGACAGCGGCCTCGGCGTCGACTGGCGCAAGGTGGTGCACGGCGAGCAGTCGATCACCATCCACGCGCCCGTGCCGACCTCCGGCACCTTCATCGGCCGCACGCGCATCACCGGCTTGATCGACAAGGGCAAGGATCGCGGCGCGCTGCTGATCTCAGAACGAGACATCATCGAGAAGGCGAGCGGCACCCACGTCGCGACGCTGGTCTCGACGAGCTTCCTGCGCGGCGATGGCGGCTTCGGCGGACCGTCGGGTCCGACGCCAGCCGTACACACGCTGCCCGAGCGCGCGCCCGATGCGACACTCGACATCCCGACGCTGCCGCGTCAGGCGCTGATCTACCGGTTGTCGGGCGACATGAACCCGCTGCACGCCGACCCCAAGGTCGCGGCGGTCGCCGGTTTCCGTGCGCCGATCCTGCACGGGCTGTGCTCGTTCGGCGTTGCCGGCCGCGCGCTCGCCAAGCTCGCCTGCGCTGGCGATGCGAGCAAGATCACCCACATGCAGGTGCGTTTCTCCTCGCCGATCTATCCGGGCGAGACGATCCGGACCGAGATCTGGCGCAACGGCACCGAGATCTCGTTCCGCTCGCGCTGCGTCGAGCGCGATGTCGTGATCCTCAACAACGGCCTCGCGAAAGTGGCAGGGTAGCCGGTTCGGGGATGCGGCTATTTATGGCCGCATCCCGAACGTGCGCGGGCCAGGCGTGCGCAGCGGCTCGGCGAGGTTGGCGAAGTCGCATAGAAGCCGCCGCGTGTCGCGCGGATCGATGATCTCGTCGACGGCGAACGTCTCGGCCGTGCGGAACGGCGAGCGCAGCGCGTTGAGCCGATCCTCGATTTCCAGCAGCTTGGCCTTGGGGTCTTCCGCCGCGTCGATCTCGGCGCGGTAGGCGGCCTCGATGCCACCTTCGAGCGGCAATGAGCCCCACCATGCCGACAGCCACGCATAGCGCATCGCGTAGCGCCCCGCCGGCACATGCGCGGCGCCGGCGACACCGAACACATTGCGAATGATGATCGAGCACCAGGGCACGGTGGTCTGGTTGATCGCCGCCATCGCGCGCACGCCGAGGCGGATCGTCGCCGCGCGTTCGGCCTCCAGACCGATCATGAAGCCGGGGCAGTCGACGAGGTGCACGACCGGAATGTGGAACGTCTCGGCGAGATCGACGAAGCGGATCACCTTCGAGCAGGCGTCCGCCGTCCACGCGCCGCTGACGTGGAACGGGTCGCCCGCCATGATCGCGACCGGCAAACCGTCGATCCGCGCGAGGCCCGTGATGACCGGGCGGCCGAAATAGCGGCCCATTTCCATGAACGAGCCGCGATCGACCAGCGCTTCGATGATCGGGCGCATCTTGTAGGGCTGGTTGCGGTCGCGCGGGATCGCGTTGAACAGCCATTCCTCGCGCCGGCCCGGCGAATCCGTGCGCGGCCCGCGCGGCGCGACCTGATAAACCGACGAGGGGAGGTAGGAAAGGAAGCGGCGCGCCCGCTCGAAGGCCTCCTCCTCGGTGTCGACCGCATCGTCAACGGCACCGGCGCCGCACTGGATCTCCCAGCCACCGAGCTCCTGCTTGGAGAGCGCCTGCTTGTCACCGATGCGCGCGACGACCGGCGGGCCGGCCACGAACATCGCCGAGGTCTTCTTGGTCATGATCGAATAGTGGCTCGCGGACACCTGCGCGGCGCCGAGCCCCGCCACCGAGCCGAGCCCTAGCGCTACCACCGGCACGAGACCGAGGTTGTCGGCGAGATACTTGTAGCGCAGCGACGAGCCGCCGAGACCGCCCGGCAGGTTGGCGCGCCCCGTGGTCTCGATCGTCTTCACCGAGCCACCGCCTCCCGATCCCTCGATGATGCGCACGATCGGCAGGCGCAGCTCGTTCGCCATCCGCTCGGCGATCACGGTTTTCTCGGGGATCGTCGCATCGGCCGAACCGCCGCGCACGGTGAAATCATCGCCGCTGATGATGACCGGGCGGCCATCGATCATGGCGCGGCCCGAGAGCCGGTTCGCGGGCGTGACCGTCGTGAGGCGATGCTGCGCGTCATACTGCGCGAGGCCGGTCAGGGTGCCGATCTCGCTGAAGGTGCCGGGATCGACGAGGCGGCCGATGCGCTCGCGGATGGTGAGCTTGCCGTCGCGGTGCTGGCGGTCGACCTTGTCGGTGCCACCCATCTCTTTGGCGAGGTGTTGGCGCAGCTCGAGTTCGTCGAGTTCAGTCTGCCAGCCGCGCGGTGGCGCCGCGCCGTTGTCGTCCTTGGGCATTCGTTTTTCTCCCGTGCCGCGGCTTCTGCGGCCGGGCGTCGTATCGTTGGTCGATCCCGAGACTAGCGAGCCGTGGCCAGCCCGGCCAGACGCTATCGGGCCGCAGGGTTTCCGCAGTACGGCGGATGCCGCGACGGGCGGCGGATCGACGCCGAAATCACGCCGGAATGCCCCCCGCTCGGCGCCATAGGCGAGATAGAGCGCCCGATGGCGGCTCACCTCGTAGGTCCAATGGTGGGCGAGGCCGCGGGCGCGCTCGGCCCTCAGCAGCCGCTCCAGCTTGGCGAGCAGGCCGGCGCGGCCGTAGTATGTCGGATCGTCCAGCTCGGCCACTGGAACGCCGAGGAGACGAGCTAGGCCATCGAGCTGGCAGGTCCGTGTCCGCATGGACCGATCCTGGATGAGCCCGCAGCGACGGGGACAAACGGCGGCGCGGCATCCGCCGGCGGATGGCGAAGGAGGCAGCCATGGACTGGGACGAGGCGAAGGAGAAAAGCGCGAAGGGCGCCGCGATCGGGGACAACCTCGACCGCCTGTCGATCAGCGAACTCGACGCGCGCATCGTGGCGTTCGAAGCCGAGATCGTGCGCCTGCGCGCCGAGATCACGAAGAAGAAGGCGCACGAAGCGGCAGCGGCGAGTTTGTTTAAGAAGTAGCTTTTTTTGCCGCGGGTGCCGACGGCTCCGCCTACCGGCACCGCGGAACCGCCTCGCCGGTTGCGATTCCAAGGCGCACTCTTCGAGTGCCACCGATAAGGACGCTCGCTCATTCGGTAGTGGCCGCAGGCCACGTGGCGAGAATGCGACCGAGAGGCGGCGGCCGCGGCGCGTGTAGGCGGAGCCGTACGCGTCCGCGCAAAAAAAGCAGGAACCGCCGGCACCCGCGGCAAGTAAAAGCTACACGCCCGGCAACGCCGGCAATCCCGGGCTGCGCACTGCCACCACCTTGAACAGCGTGCCCATGCCGGTCGGGGCGATCAGGCGGGCGGTCGCGGCTTCGAGCGCCGCTGCGGCTTGCGGATTGGCCGACATCAGCCGCGAGGTCCGCTCGACGATGCCGAGGGCGCCGAGAAATTCGGTCTGCGTGCGCGGGCCGTCAACGGCCAGACCGGCGGCACGCGCGGCGGCAGAGAACGCGGCGAAATCGACGTGGGCGGTGAGATCGGCGGCGCCCGGTGCGGCGAGCGGATCCTCGTAGCGCTGCCCCCGCATGGCCTGCAACGTATCGCCATGCATGGCGCCTTCGTAGCCGTAGTCGATGAAGAGCGCCGCCAGCGGCCCCGCATCGGCAAGACGGCGAAGTGCCTTCGTAATAGCGCCCGTATCGCGCTGCTCGACGATGGCCCCAGGTTTTGGATCGGCGGGCACATGCGGCGGTGTCTCGCGCGGTGCCAGATGGACGAACGCGAGGCGCCCCGCCTCGTCGAGGCCGACGCCGCGCTCGAACCACGCCTCGCCGTCGAACGCGAGCTGCGTGACCGGGATGACGTCGAGGAATTCGTTGGCGATGATGATGGACGCGCCGCCCGCAGCCTCATGCTCGTGCGCCACGGCGTCGAGGCCGCCGGCCCAGCGCACGGATACGCCCGCGTCGCCGAGCGCCGCGCGTTGCATGGCTGTGAGCGTCACGTTCTGCTCGACGAGCACGACGTCCAACGCCGCGCGGAATCCCGGAACGCGGCGAGCCGCGCGCAGCGCATCGCGCATCAGCGTTCCGCGCCCCGGTCCGAGTTCGACGAGACGCACACGCGACGGCGCCCCCATCTGCTGCCACACGACGGCTGCCCACAACCCGATCAGCTCGCCGAACACCTGCGAGATCTCGGGCGCGGTGATGAAATCGCCCTCACTGCCGATCGCCCTCTGCGCGCGATAGTAGCCGTGCACGGGATCGTTGAGGCAGGCATCCATGTAGTCGCGCACCGAAATCGGCCCGCTGCGCGCAATCCGCTCGATGAGCTGGCGCGCAAGCGGTGTCGAGCCAGCCGCCGCGCTCATCCCGCTGTCCTCGGCCGCAACACGAGATAGGCGACGATGCCGAACAGCGCCATCGGGATCGAATAGATCATACCGGTGGTGAGCCAGCCTTCAGCGACGATGGTGCGATACTCGTCGTACTTGAAGAACTCGCAGATGACGCGAAAGCTGCCGTAGCCGGCGAGGAAGGCTGCGCCGATCAGGCCCGGCGTGGCGAGCGCCTTGTGGCGGTAGATCAGGTGGCGCAGGATCAGGAACAGCACGAGGCCTTCGAGCGCCGCTTCGTAGAGCTGCACGGGATGGCGCGCCACATCGCCCCATCCGGGAAAGACGATCCCCCACGGCATGGTCGTCTCGGTCCCGACGACCTCCTTGTTGATGAAGTTGGCGATGCGCCCGAACAGCAGTCCGAGCGGGACGGCGGCGGAGACGGCGTCCATCACACTGAGTGCCGGAATGGCGTGGCGGCGCGCGAACAGGAACATCGCCAGGATGGTGCCGAGCATGCCGCCGTGGAAGGCCATGCCCCCCTGCCACACGTAGAGAATTTCCAGCGGATTGCTGAGATAATAGCCGGGTTGATAGAGCAGCACGTGGCCGAGCCGTCCGCCGAGGATGACGCCGACCGCGACCCACACGAACAGGTCGTCGGCAAGGGCCGGGGTGAATGGCGGCTTATCGTCCCGCCACAGCCGCGGCGTCGCCAGCAGGCGCTTCAGGTAGAGCCAGCCGAGCAATAGTCCGGCGACGTAGGCAAGCCCGTACCAGCGGATGGCGATCGGGCCGATCTGGAGGGCTATGGGGTCGATCGCCGGGAAAGGAATGGCGAGGAGGCTTGCGAAAGGGCTCATGACTGGCCAGGCATCTCCTGAACGAGGTTGCCGGACGTTTCAGGGACGCGGGAGGCGCTGTCAAGGCAAAGGGCCGTGACCACAGAGCGCAGGCCGAAACCCTGAGAACTGAGCAACATGGCCGTTGCGGGTGCGTCGTGTTAGCAGAAGGCAAGATGTTCGGCCGCGCGCGGTGGAGGACCCAATGACCCAGACCAACAATCGCCTGCTCGATGAGCTGGCCAAGCTGCTCACAGATGCCGCTGGCGCGGCGCAAGGCGTCCAGCGCGAAGTGTCGACGCTGGTGCGGGCGCAAGGCGAACGCATCGTCCGCGACATGGACCTCGTCTCGCGCGAGGAATTCGAGGCGGTGAAAGCCATGGCGCAGAAAGCCCGCGAGGAGAACGAGGCGCTGGCGAACCGCCTCGCCGCGCTCGAAGCGCGCTTCAGCGGACACGGGCAAGAATAAAAATCTCTGTAAGTATGATGTTTCGCGGCCGGCTGCCTATCTCCGCGCGGTGCATTGGAAACAAACGGAATCGCGTGCGCGCGGCGTGCCAGTACCCTCCGGTGATATTCCCCGGCTTTCCAGTACTGGCCCACAGCTTCTCCACGAGTACATGACTGAAACAGCCCGACTCCCTTCTTTTCGCCACCCTCGTTTACTTTGATCGTGGAGAAGACGGGCCGCGCCTTGCGGGCATGGGGCAGCTTCTATTAGCTCCGTCCTGCGCACTGCTTCGCCACGCATTTTTGGCAGAGATGAAGGCAGCGGTGGCGACGCGCCAAACGAGGGGATCGCATGGCATTGGCTGAGACAGGCTACACGAGCGCCAGGAATCCGGTCGATCTGATTGAACAGGTCGCTGGCGTCCATGATTGGGCCTGCGATCGTACGCACGAAGACGAATTGACGCTCGTCGTGGCCGGCAACTGGACCGATTACCAGCTGTCGCTGAATTGGCGCGAGGATCTCGAATCCCTGCACATCGCCTGCGCGTTCGATTTCAAGGTGCCGGACAACCGCCTGAGCGAGGTGTATCGCCTCGTCGCCCAGATCAACGAGCAGCTCTGGCTCGGCCATTTCGACATCTGGACCCGTGAGGGCCTGATCATGTTCCGCCAGGGTCTGATGCTCAACGGGGCGGTGGCGACGCAGAGCCAGTGCGAAGCGCTGCTCAAGGCCGCACTCGAAGCCTGCGAGCGCTATTATCAGGCGTTCCAGTTCGTCGTCTGGGCCGGCAAGGACAGCCGCGAGGCGCTGACATCGACCATGTTCGAGACAGAGGGGCAGGCCTGAGCAAGGTCGGCCCCAGTGGCGCGGTGCTTTCGCCGCGCCGATTTTGAGATCACAGCGCTTTCATCGCCCAAGAGACACCGATGCGATACGCCCTTGCCGTGCTGGCCGGTTTGTTCGGGCTGGCGCTCGGCTGGGCGATCGCTGCGTTCGCCTTTCTAGGGATCGGCGGACTGGCCGGTGTCTCCGACTTCGAGGGCCAGCGGGCCATGACAGCCTTCTTCGCTGCCGGCCCGGTCGGAGGCCTCCTCGGCCTGTTCGCGGGACTATGGTTCGCGTTGCGCAAGCGACCGGTCAAGCGATAGCGGCCACTCAGCGCCAGTCGCCTGAGCAGGTGTGAGCTGAACGCGCGCAGCTCGAAGCAATTGCGCGTCTCGCGCCTCTGTTGCGTCGCGTTTCGGCGATTGCGGAAGCGACGTGCTCCCGGCATTCGCGCATCTCCGGCAGAAATATCACGAGCGCACGCGATTTTGTCCGCTTTTGTTTGCGACGGTGCTTGATCGGAGCCGCCGCGAGGCTGCACTCTAAGCAGACTTGACGAGGCAGATCGCTGCCGCCGCTGTCCTGGAGTTGTAATGCTGAGCCGACTCGCATTGTCCGCTCTCGCGCCGATGTTCATGGCGACGAGTCTCTATGCCGCCGACAACGTGCCGAAGGCCGAGGCCGCGCCGGGCACCTGCTTCGTCTACAAGGTCGACGAGGAAACGGGCATCGAGAAGGATCCGGCATCGACAATCGTCAGCAGGGTCGACGTGCAACCGCTTCAATTCAAAGTTGAGGGCAAACCGCTCCCCGAGACGCGCTTCCGTATCGCCATCCAGCCGAGAGGCGAATCCACCTTGATCGTCGACGACATTTCGGCCGCCTGCACCGGTGAAAAGCTCGCCTTCACCTGCAACATGCGTTGCGGGGACAAGATCGTCGGCAAGTTCAAGGCCGAAGCGCTGCCGACCAAGCCGGCCGAGCCGAAAGCGGACTATCTCCGCCTCACCATCGAGGAGCCGACGGTGCTCGATGGCTGCACCGAGGGCAAAAAGCCCTACGCCGT
>CAZKZT010000094.1:0-11343 GCA_964557265.1 uncultured Hyphomicrobium sp. | reverse complement strand
AAGGCGCTGCTCGGCCACCTGGGTGTCTACTAGGAGGCTTGCGCGCCCGCGGATGGCCAAGCCGCGCGGCCTCGGCTATGAAGCAGGCCGTAGATCAGAGCGCAGGAAACCTCGAGATGGCCGAAGAACCGCCGTTCCGCAAAGAGATCGACTTCGCCTACGGCCAGGCAAAGGAGCTGGCGCCGGGGATCGTGCGCATTGTCGCCAACAACCCGAGCCCCTTCACCTACAAGGGTACGAATACCTATATCGTCGGCCAGGGCCGCGACGTGATGGTGATCGATCCGGGCCCAGCGGATGACGCCCACCTCCAGGCGGTCGTGCGCACGCTCGGCGACCGGCGCGTCAGCCACATCGTCATCACGCATACGCACCACGATCATGTCGACGGATTGCCGGCGATGCAGGCGCGGCTCGGAGCGCCGACGGCAGGTTTCGGACGAGTCGTCGCGCAGCCGGGCAAGACGCGCGCGAGCCCGGCAGGTGGCGAGTACGTCGAGAACGACTTCAATCCGGACGTCGTGCTCAAGGACGGTGACCGGCTCGAGGGTGATGGCTTCGCGTTTCAGGCGCTGCACACGCCCGGCCACGCGCCGGATCATTTGTGCTTCGCGCTCGAAGGCACGCGGCACTTTTTCTCAGGCGATCATGTGATGGGCTGGAACACCAGCGTTGTCGCGCCGCCCGATGGCAGCATGAGCGCCTATCTCGCCGCGTTGGAGCGGCTGATGGAGCGGGAGGACGAGGTATTCTTTCCAGGGCATGGCGGGCGTGTGTACGAGCCACAGCGGCTGGTGAAGGCCTATATCCTGCACCGCCGCATGCGCGAACAGTCGATCCTGGATGCGATCCGCAATGGCAAGACGACGATTCCCGAGATCGTGGCGATCATCTATCGCGGGCTCGATCCCCGGCTCATGAAGGCGGCGTCGCTCTCCGTGGCGGCGCACGTCGAGCATCTGGTTGAGCGGGGACTGGTGCGGTCCGAGGGGCCTGTTTTTGATCCTGAGCACCTTTCCGCGATCTGAGCGGGCGCTTGGTGCCGCGCGCCTTTGCCTTCCCGCGCGGAACGACGGCCGACGGTACGGAGGCTTCCAGCCGCGCATTGAGTTCGGTGTAGAATTCCCTCACGCGCTGGGCGTTGCGGCCGAAGTCGTGGGTGCCGTAGCGCGACAGTGAGCGCACATCGACGCGTGTCTGGCTGGCTTCGCTTTCGATACGCACCACGACCTCGTCGGTGAAGCCGAGAATGAGTGTGCGGTCCTCGGCTTCGATGTGCCCAGCCGTGCTGCCGGCTTCAGGCGCCTCCTCGGCCACAATCTTCCATTTGAGGCGGCGCGCGGCTTCACCGGCGGCGTCGAATACTTCGTCGGCCGGCCGTTCGAGGATGAGCGGCTGAATCTGCGGGAATGACTGCGCCTGACGCGCGGCGTAGGCGGCACGGTAGGCAACCGGATTGGCGGCCGGAGGCCGATCGCGAGCGAGGACGGTAAACTCCGGTGGATGCTCGGTATCTGTGGTGATGTCGCTGAGGTGGGGTGTCTTGAGGTAGAAAGGCACGACACCTGCCGGCCATGCAAAAATCGCAAGGCTGACGGCTATCCCCGCTGCGGTGCTCCAGGCGCCTGCGGCTCCCCGGCGCCAGATCACGATTGCCGCCGCAATGCCGAGCAGCAGCGCCGTGGCGGCGCCCGCGAACGCGGTCAGCAGAAGTCCCGCGGCAAGCGGCGTATCCATGCTGCCGAAGCGGTGCAGGACCAGGGCAATCAGGATCACGGACGCGCTAAAAAGCGCGAGCCGGCGGGAGGCGGTCGCAAGCGCTGTGCGGTCTGAGGTAACAACCAGGGTCATGCTGCCGACGTTTTGCTCTCTCGGCGCGCGATTGTCAGGCATGTGGTGCGGTTTGGATCGCACGAATGCCTTTGTCAGCGCCCGCCGCGCACGGTACTCAATAGATCAGATTCCGGCCAGGAAGAGGAAGGGCCCATGAGCACTCTCAGCAATTTTGCAGCCCGCGACGTCGAGGCTGTTCTCCATCCCGCGACGAACCTCGCAACCCACCGCACCTCGGGGCCGATGATGCTCGAGCGTGCCGAGGGCATCCACGTCTACGATTCGTCGGGCAAAGAATACATCGAGGGCTTGGCCGGACTGTGGTGCACGGGGCTCGGCTACGGCAACAACGAGCTGGTCGAGGCCGCAGCGGAGCAGATGCGCAAGCTGTCATTCACGCACCTGTTCGGCGGCCGCAGCCATGAGCCGGCCGTTCAGCTTGCCGAGAAGATCAAGGAGATTGCGCCCTGCCCGACCTCGAAGGTGTTCTTCACGAGCTCCGGCAGCGAGGCCAACGACTCGCAGATCAAGCTGCAGTGGTACTACAACAACGCGATCGGCAAGCCGAACAAGAAGAAGATCATCTCGCGCGTGCACGCCTACCACGGCGTGACGATCGCAGCGGGCAGCCTGACCGGTCTGCCGATCTTCCATGCCGATTTCGATCTGCCGATCGACCGCATCCTGCATACCGACAAGCCCCACTACTACCGCTACGGCAAGGACGGTGAGAGCGAGGAGGAGTTCGCTTCGCGTCTCGCGGGCAGGCTCGAGGCACTGATCGAGCGCGAGGGGCCGGAGACGATCGCGGCGTTCATCGCCGAGCCGGTGATGGGCGCGGGCGGCGTCATTGTGCCGCCGAAGACGTACTTCGAGAAGGTGCAGGCGATCCTGCGCCACTACGACATCGCCTTCATTGCCGACGAAGTCATTTGTGGCTTCGCGCGCACGGGCAACATGTTCGGCACCCAGACCTTCAAGATGCAGCCGGATACCATCTCGATGGCGAAGGCGATCACCTCGGCCTACATGCCGCTCGGCGCGATCACGGTGCCTGAGCACGTCTATCAGGCGATGATCGACGAAAGCAAAAAGCTCGGCGTGTTCGCGCACGGCTTCACCTATTCGGGCCATCCGGTGGCGTCGGCGGTCGCGGTGAAGACGCTCGAGATTTATGAGCGCATCGACATCGTCGGACATGTGCGGAAGGTTGCGCCGACCTTCCTGAAGCGCCTGAAGGAGCTCGACAGCCATCCGCTCGTTGGCGAGACGCGCGGCGTCGGCCTGATTGGCGGCGTCGAACTCGTAAAGGACAAGAAGAGCCGGGCGTCGTTCGATCCGCGCCAGGGCGTCGGCGCCAAGGTGAACATCTTCGCGCAGGAAGAGGGACTGATCTCGCGCTCGATCGCGGGCGACACGCTCGCGCTCTGCCCGCCGCTGGTCATCACCGAGGATCAGATCAACACGATGTTCGATCGCCTCGCGCGCGCCCTCGATCGCGGCCTCGATTGGGCCCGCAAGGAAGGCATCGTCGGGTAAGCGGCGACGCGCTTCTGCAACTGTGGACGCCCCGGGCACTGCGACCCGGGGCGTTTCTGTTTCAGAGTTGAGTGGATCGTGCGCCGGTTACTGCCTTCAAGAGCGCGCTCAGCTCACCACAGACCACGGCGTGTGGAGAGTGCACGGGCATCATCATCCCGCCCCTGGCGTGATGGCTGGCCTTCCTGGTCCGATTGCTGGACGAAGCCACCCGTTTCATCGGTGAAACCGATGATCGAATGCGGATCATCCGGCTCCTCGTCCGGCTTGAAGGCTTCGAGCACGCTGCGGGCATCGCCCGCCTGCGCGCGCAGGCCCGTCGCTGGATTGACACGGATCAGCTTGATGCCTGGTGGGATGCGGAACGGTGTCGCGGGCTTGTCTGCTAACGCCATCTTCATGAACGAGCCGAAGATCGGCGCCGCGATGTGGCCGCCGGTCGCGTCCTTCCCCATCGGCCTGGGTGTGTCGTATCCGAGGAACACACCGACGACGAGGTCCGCCGAATAGCCGACGAACCAGGCGTCCTTGGCGTCGTTGGTCGTGCCGGTCTTGCCGGCGAGCGGCTTGCCGACCGAGCGCAGCGACGTCGCCGTGCCGCGTTGGACGACGCCTTCCATGATCGACGTCATCTGGTAGGCGGTGTGCGGGTCGATGATCTGCTTGCGGCCGTCTTCGACCTCGGGTTCGGCCTGGCCGTTCCAGGCTTCCTGGCGGCAGCTCGAGCATGTGCGATCGTCGTGTCGCCAGACGGCTTCGCCTTGACGGTTCTGAATGCGATCGATCAGCGTTGCGTGAACCTGGCGGCCGCCGTTCGCGAGCATCGCGTACGCCGTTGTCAATTTGAGCAATGTGGTTTCGCCGGCGCCGAGCGCCATCGACAGCACCGGGGTCATGTCGTCGTAGATGCCGAAGCGGCGCGAATATTCGCCAACCAGCGGCATGCCCATGTCCTGCGCAAGGCGGACGGTCATGAGGTTGCGCGAGTGCTCGATGCCGACGCGAAGGGTCGTCGGACCGTAGAACTGGCCGGAATAGTTTCGCGGCCGCCAGACGTCGAGGCCGGCACCCTGCTCGATCGTGATCGGTGCATCGAGGATGACACTGGTTGGCTTGTAGCCGTTGTCGATGGCCGCGGCGTAGACGAACGGCTTGAAGGCCGAACCAGGCTGACGTCGCGCCTGCGCGGCACGGTCAAACTGGCTCAGCGCGAACGAGAAGCCGCCGACGCTCGCGAGCACGCGGCCGGTGTGCGGGTCCATCACGACCATGCCGCCGCCGATCTCGGGGATCTGCATCAGCGACCAGGCACCCTTGATGTTGGCGGGATCCTTCGGCGAAACGTAGATCACGTCGCCGATGCTGAGCACGTCATTCACGCCGGGCGGCTTACCCGGCTTCTTGTTCGCCCACTTCACTTCGTCGTAGGGCAGCTCGACGGCGTGCCGCTCGGATTCGGTGGCTGTCCCGTCCGCACGCCGCTGCGGCTTGAGGCCAACGACGGCCTTGTCACGCGCGACTTCGAGCACGACACCGAGTTGCCAGGGCTGGATGTCGCTTGGCGAGTCGATTGCGGCGAGCTTCTCGCCCCAGTCGCCGGAAATGTCGATTTTCTCGACCGCACCACGCCAGCCGGTCTTGCGATCAAATGTGACGAGCCCGTCGACCATCGCCCGGCGCGCAAACTCCTGCAGCTTCGGTGACAGCGTCGTGCGGACCGAGAGCCCGCCGGTCGTGAGCTTTTCTTCGCCGAATTGCGCGATCAGGGTGCGGCGCACTTCCTCGGCGAAATAGTCGGCCGCCATGATCTGGGTGCCGAACTGGCGAATGTTGACAGTCAGCGGTGTTTTGATGGCGGCCGTCGCCTGCTCGTCGGTGATGTAGCCGTTCTCGGCCATCAGTCCGATGATCGCGTTACGGCGCGCACGCGCCTCGTTCATGTTCCTGACCGGATGCAGCCGGCTGGGGGCTTTGGGTAGCGCGGCGAGATAGGCTGCTTCCTCGATGGTGAGGTCCTTCAGCTCCTTGCTGAAGTAGTTGAGCGACGCCGCTGCGACGCCATAGGAGCCAAGGCCGAGGTAGATTTCGTTGAGGTACAACTCGAGGATCTTCTCCTTCGAGTAGGCGCGCTCGAGGCGGATGGCGAGGATCGCCTCCTTGAGCTTGCGCTCCATCGTCCGGTCGCTCGACAGCAGGAAGTTCTTCGCGACCTGCTGGGTGATCGTCGAGGCACCTTCCGCGCGCCGTTTGCGGCGCTGGATCTGATCCGTGATGAAACGCGAGCCTGCGCGCGCGAGGCCCATGAAGTCGATGCCGTTGTGCTCGAAGAAACGCTTGTCTTCAGCGGACAGGTAGGCGCCGATGAGCAGCTTCGGCACCGTGTTGATGGGCACGAAGATGCGCCGCTCCTTGGCATACTCGGCGATCAAACGGCCGTCATGCGCATGAATGCGCGTCATGACGTGCGGTTCGTACTTCGCGAGATGCTCGTAGCTCGGCAGGTCGTTCGACGCTTGCCAGAGGAAATAGCCGCCGATCGCAGAGCCGACCAGGAACAGCACCACGCCCGCCGCGAAAGCGAAGCCAAGAAAGCTCAGCAGCAGGCTGCGGCGCCGCCGTTTCGGCTTGCGCTGGACGGGCGGAAGGATCTGCGGGGCTCTCATAGGGCTCAGTCGGTCCGGTCGCTCGTTGGGGTTTGTCTAACGCTGCAAACCAGCTGACGCAAGCACACCCGGCTGCGCCCCCATGAGGTTACAACCGATTGTGTCATTAGCAGGTCGCGTCTACGCATTCGGCGCTTCGCGGGGTGCCCGGTTACCATGCATCCGTTGCCGGATTGAACGCATACATCTTCAGGGTTAATGGCGATCCGCTGATTGTTGCCGCAGTGTCCGGCTCAGACATGCTGACGCCCACGGAACATATCATGGACGCCATACGGCCATGCAAGGCGAGTTGCGAGATTTCTGGGGACGCGGCCAGCTTCCGGGACATGACTTTCGCTATTCGCTCCGCAGGGCGTCGATCGGGTTGAGATGAGCCGCGCGGCGGGCCGGGAAGAAGCCGAACACGATGCCGGTCAGCGCGGCGGCGGCGAGCGCCATCAGGATCGCATCGGCCGAGACCAGGATCGGCCAGCTCGCCGAGACCGCAATGGCCGTCGCGGCGGTCAATCCGGTGGCGACGCCGATGACGCCGCCGAGCAGGCATAGCGCCACCGCTTCGACCAGGAACTGGAGCAGGATATCGCGCCGCCGCCCGCCAACCGCCATCCGGAGGCCGATCTCGCGCGTGCGTTCAGTAACCGACACGAGCATGATGTTCATGATGCCGATGCCGCCGACGATGAGCGAGATCGCGCTGGTCGCGGCGAGCAGCCAGCCCATGGTGGTCAGCGCGGAGGTGCGGGCGCGCATGAATTCGGACAGGTTGCGGACGTTGAAATCATCCTCGGCGTCGGCCTTGATGCGGCGGCGCTGGCGCAGCAGGCTCTCGATCTGCTCCTGCGCGGCGGTGAGATCGGCGCCCGGATCGAATTTGACGTGGATGTTGCCGACATTGTCGGTGACGACCTTGCTGCGGCCGACGATCCGTCCGCGCGCGGCGTTCATGGGCAGCATGACGACGTCGTCCTGATCGCGTCCGAACGAGTTCTGGCCCTTGCTGTCGAGCACGCCGACGACCTGGAACGGGACGTTCATCACGCGAATGGTGGCGCCGATCGGATCACCGCCGTTGAACAGCTTGTCGACGACCGTCTTGCCGAGGATGGCGACGCGCGCCGCCGTGCGTACTTCGTTCGCCGTGAACTCGCGTCCTTCGACAACAGCCCAATCGCGGACGATGTTGAACTGGTCATGGATGCCCATGAACGAGGTCGACCAGTTGGTGCTGCCGTTGACAACCGGCCCCGAGCCCTGAAGCAGACCCGAAATCGCAACGACATCGGGGATTTTCTCGCGGATCGCCTGCATGTCGCGTTCCGAGAGCGGCAGGCGTGAGCCGGCGCCGCCGGAACGCCCGCCAACGCGCGAGGCGCCTGGAAAGACCACCAGCATGTTCGAGCCGAGCGAGGCGATCTGGCGGTCGACCTCGCTGCGCGCGCCGGAGCCCACGGCCACCATGACGATCACGGAGCCGACACCGATGATGATGCCGAGGGTGGTCAGGATCGAGCGCAGCATGTTGGCGCGCAGCGCGGTGAGTGCGATGCCGAGGCTGTCGAAGAGGTTCATGCGTCCCTCCCCGCTGCACCGGTCGCACGAATGCCGGGCTGCTGCCGATCCTCGACGATATGGCCATCGCGGAACAATACGGTGCGCTTGGCATACTCGGCGACGTCGTGCTCATGCGTGACCACGACAACGGTGATGCCGTCTTCGTTGAGGTCGCAGAACAGCGCCATGATCTCTTCCGAGGTCTTGCTGTCGAGGGCGCCGGTCGGTTCGTCGGCGAGGAGCAGCTTCGGATTGTTGACCAGTGCGCGGGCGATGGCGACGCGCTGCTGCTGGCCGCCCGAGAGCTGGCGCGGATAGTGGTCCATCCGGTCCTTGAGGCCGACCTGCTCGAGGCGATGCCGCGCCATGGCTTCCGCGTCCGCCGGCTTCGGGTTCGCATAGAGCAGCGGCAGCATCACCTGACGGAGTGCGGTCGTGCGCGGCAGCAGGTTGAACTGCTGGAACACGAAACCGATGGTCTTGTTGCGCAGATCCGCAAGCTCATCGGAGGAGAGCGCGGCGATGTTGCGCTTGTCGAGCTCCATCGTGCCGGATGTCGGCACGTCGAGGGCGCCGATCAGGTTCATCATGGTCGACTTGCCGGAGCCCGACGGCCCCATGATGGCGACGAATTCACCGAGGTTGATCGTCAGCGATACGCCATCGAGGGCGCGGACGGTCTGTTCGCCGACAGTGTAGATCTTCGAGATGTCGCGCGCGGAGATCAACGCTTCGGCGGTGCCGCGCGTTTGCGCTGTCACAGCCTCACCTCGGGATTTGAGGAGAACGCTGGCCATGGCGCCTATCGCCTCGCGCTCGCCTGGCGGGTGCGCGTGATGACCGTGTCACCTGCCTTGAGGCCGCCGCCGAGAACCTCGACGAACTGCTCGTCGCTGATGCCGAGCCGTACCATGCGCCGCTCGAGCGCACCTTCGGCGCTGAGCACCCAGACGGTACCCATGCGGGCGGATTTCCGTGACTTCTGCCAACGCTCGAGGAGCCCCTTCTGCTCGGCCGAAAGGCTGGGCTCCAGCGCGGCCTCGATCCGCTCCATGAAGCGATTGCGGGCGTTGCGGTCCGAGCTTTCGGAGTTGTCGACGGGCAGCGCGTCGGTTTGCGGGCCTTCCTGGCGGCGCGCGAAGCGCTCGGTCGTGGCTTGACGGAGCGCGGCCGTTGCAGCGGCGACCTGTTCGTCATTGAGCTTGAGCGTGGTCTTGAGCTGCTCGACGAGCCGCTTCGAGCGTTCGGCGGCCTGGCCTTTGCCCTTCTGGCGTTGCTCGACGGCCTGATCGCGTGGTTTGAAGCGCAGCGCGTCGTTGGAGATGCGTAGGATGCCGCGCTTCTTGGCGGTCTCGATCTGGACGTTGGCCGTCATGCCGGGATAGAGACGGCGATCGTCGTTGGCGGCCTCGATGATCACCGTATAGGTGACGACGTTCTGCAGCTCGGTTGCGGCGAGGCGGACCTGCGTGACGCGGCCTTCGAAGCGCTCCTCGGGGTAAGCGTCGACAGTGAACTCGACCGGGTTACCCTCGTTGATGGCGCCGACGTCGGCTTCGTTGACCTGGGCTTCGATCTGGATCCGGCGCAGGTCCTGTGCAATCTTGAACAGCTCCGGTGCCTGCAGGCTGGCGGCGACCGTTTGACCGATGTCGATGGTGCGCGAGATCACGGTTCCGTCGATCGGTGAACGGATCTGCGTGCGCTCGTGGTCGATCTCGGCTGCGCGGAGCGCGGCGACGCGCTGGGCGATCGTCGCCTTTGCATTCGCGATCTGCGCGTCGATGACGGCAATGTCGGCATTCGCGACATCGACGTCGCGGATGGCGGTATCGAGGGTTGCGGTCGACGCAACGCCCTTCGTCGCCAGCGTCTCCTGGCGCTCCAGCAACCGGCGCGCGTTACGCAACATCGCTTCAGCCCTGATGCGCGCGGCCTGCTGGTTGGCGAGGCCCGCTTCGGCGGCGGTGAGGTCGGCTTTGGCCTGGGCGACGCGGGCGGCGAAGGTCTTGTCGTCGATCGCGGCGAGAAGCTGGCCCTCTTTCACTTCGCTGTTGAAGTCGACGGTCAGCTTGTTGATCTGGCCGGAGAGCTGCGAGCCGATGCTGACCGTGACGACGGCGCGGACCGGGCCCGACGTGCTCACCAGCCGGCGGATCTCGCCATGGGTCGCTTCGGTTGTGTCGTAGGCGACGGCGGCATGGCTCGAAGGGGTGAAGCCCCAGCCCATTTTCCACGCCACGCCGGTAACGGCCAACGCGAGGGGCAACCCAAGCGTGATGATGGTCTTGATGCGCTTTGCCATACCTGGATCTGTCCGGAACGAGATGCTTTTCGTTCTCAATCGCCATCGCCGCAGGGTTGAGAGCCCGACGGAACCGGATTGTGAACGGGCAGACTACCTCATTTCCGTCGCGAGGCGGCAGGCCGGAGCCATTACAATTTGGATAGTTGCACCGGTTCTTGCGCGGGGGCGGTGTGGAGCATCTGCGATAGCGGGTCCGCGCGATGAACCTCGCCTGAATGCACCATTCAGGGCGAGTTCAAGGGGCGCCCCGCATCGTGACGCCACCCTGAAGACACTATCCCCCGGCGAAGACATTGAGGCGCGGAGCGCAGGGTCTCCGCGTCTCGTATTATTTTCGCTTACGCCGCGAGATGGCCCGGCACATGCGCCCGGGGCGAAGCCAGCGCGCAAGGCGCGCCGGCGCAAGCGAAAACTACGCCTGATTGAAGACGCGCAAGGGGCGCAACTCCCCGCGCTCGATCTCGCACAGCGCGATCAGCGTCCCCTTGGAGAGGGCAAAGGCTTCTCCGCTCATGACCGGCGCGTCACGGCCGCGCAGCAGCACCGTCTGGCCACGGGCAAGCCGCGCCGCGTCGGACTGCGATACGTTCACCTCCAGCAGATCGGCGAGCGCGCTCTCGACCGGGCGGAGCAGCGTCTTGATCTCGACGCCGCCGTCCTCCGCCGCGGCGGCCTCTTCGAGTTCGGCGATGGTGACGGACTGCGCCTCGAGGAACGGCCCGACGCGCGTGCGCCGGAGCGCGATGACGTGACCGAAGCATCCAAGCTCGCGGCCGATGTCGCGGGCGATGGCGCGGACGTAGGTGCCGCGGCCACATTCGGCCTCGAAGATGGAGGTTTGTGCGTCGGGCATGTCGACGAGCTCGAGCCGGTCGATCTGGACCGGGCGCGCTTCAAGCTGCACCGCTTCGCCCTGGCGGGCGAGGTCATAGGCGCGCTGGCCGTCGATCTTGATCGCGGAGAAGGCGGGCGGAGTTTGCATGACTTCGCCGATGAACGACGGCAGCAACGCCTGGATCGCCTCGCGGGTCGGTACGCGATCGCTCCGCTCGACGATCTGGCCTTCGGCGTCGTCGGTGTCGGTTTCGATGCCCCAGCGGACGGTGAAGCGGTACGACTTCTGTCCATCGACGGCATAGGGAACGGTTTTGGTCGCTTCGCCCATGGCGATCGGCAGGATGCCGGTGGCAAGCGGGTCGAGCGTACCGGCGTGACCGGCCTTCTGCGCCTGGAACAGCCAGCGCACCTTGCCGACCGCTTGCGTCGACGTCATGCCGATGGGCTTGTCCAGCACCACCCAGCCGTTGATCGGATTGCCCTTCTTACGGCGCGCCACCTTATTCGTCCCCCTCTACGTCGTCTTTGGCGTTCACGTCTCGTCGCACCTTCTCGCTGTCGAGCAGGCGGTCGATGCGCGTCGCCTCTTCGAAACTCTGGTCTTCGCGG
>CAZKZT010000093.1:0-11426 GCA_964557265.1 uncultured Hyphomicrobium sp. | reverse complement strand
CGTCGAGATCGACGGTGGCGCCGCTTGGCTGCGTCACGCGGAGGCGACGGCTGCGATCGCGCGCGAACCACAGCCTGAGGTGCTCGACATCTCCGCCGCGGTCGCGCGCTGCAACCTGTCCTCGGCGAGTGACGACGGCCGTGCCATGCGGTCGGCGCAGGATCGTCACTTGCGCTTCGGTCCGCGTTGGCAGGTGCTGCGGGAGCTGCATCTTGGTGAAGGCGCGGCAGTCGCGAGGCTGGCACTGGCTGACACGTTCGCCGGTGATGCCGCTCGCGGCCTGCTGGTGCATCCGGCGTTGATGGACATTGCGACCGGCTACGCGATGGCGCTCATTCCGGGCTATGAGCCGGAGGCTGGCCTTTGGGTTCCGGCAAGCTACGGCCGCATCCGCTTTTACAAGGCGTTGCCTGCCGCCGTGTGGAGCCTCGTCAAGCTTTCTGCCGACAGCGATTTTGGTCCGGGCTTCGCGTCATTCGACGTGACGATTGCCGACGAGCGCGGGCAGGTTGTCGCGGTGATCGAGGGTTTCACCGTCAAGCAGCTCGGTGCAGATGCAGACTTCGCGTCGGGATTGATGGACGTCGCCGGCGCTGTCCCCGAGCCGCGCGGTGCCGGCCCGCGCGAGCTATCGCCCGCCATGGCGCGGCTTGCCGCACAGGTCGATCAGGGCATCGCGCCGGACGAAGGCGGCGAGGCGCTGCGCCGGGCGATCGCCACCGGACTGCCGCAGGTTGTTGTCAGCTCCATGGATCTCGCGTTGCTGAAGAAGGTAGCGGCCGAGGTCGATGAGGGGCCATCGGCGGCGGCTGGACTTGATCGTCCCAATGTCGACAGTGAGTTCGTCGCGCCTGAGACGGAGATCGAGAAAACGCTGGCCGGTTTCTGGTCGGAGCTGCTGGGCATCGAGAAAATCGGCACCGCGGACAGCTTCTTCGACCTCGGTGGGCACTCGCTGGTTGCGGTGCGTCTGTTCCGCATGATCAAGAAGGCCTATGCGGTCGACTTCCCGATCTCGGTGCTGTTCGAGGCGCCGACGATCGCGCAGTGCGCCGCCTTGATCGAGGAAGCAGGCGGTGGCCGTTCGGATGCCGCCGGCGATGCCGACACCGCATCCACGAAGGTCCAGGTCAAGACGCAGTTCACCCACATCGTCCAGATGCACACTGGCCGCCATCCTCATGCGACGCCACTGTTCATCTGCGCGGGCATGTTCGGCAACATTCTCAACCTGCGGTCTCTCGCTGTGCAGATCGGTCAGGATCGTCCGGTCTACGGGCTGCAGGCGCGGGGGCTCTACGGCGGTCAGGCGCCACACGAGACGTTCGAGGAGATGGCCGCCAGCTATCTCGAGGAAGTGCGGGTCATCCAGCCGCATGGACCATATCTGCTGAGTGGCTTCTCGGGCGGCGGTCTCGTTGCCTACGAGATGGCGCAGCAGCTCCGCGCCGCAGGCGAGACGGTCGATATGGTCGTGATGCTCGACACGCCGTATCCCGAGACGGTGCATCTGACGACTGCCGACCGTGTGACCATGCGCCTCCAGGATATCGGGAAGGAAGGCTATGCCTTCTTCGGTCATTGGGTGCGCGGCAAGCTTGCCTGGAGGCAGAAGCAACGCGACAAGGCACAGCAAGCCGAGTCCGTTGGGGCGGAGCAGTTCCACAACGACGCTATCGAGGCAGCTTTCCGCCGCGCGCTCGGGCGCTACCGGGCAATGTCCTATGATGGCCCTGTACTGATGCTGAGGCCGAAGCCGAACATCGCTTATCGATTGAGGGACGGCCGCCTGCTCAACGTCGGTCGCGACATCGTGAAGCCTGACAACGGTTGGTCGCCCTATCTTTCGGCGTTGTTGATCAAGGAGGTCCCCGGCGACCACGACGGCATGGTGCTGGAGCCAAACGTGCGCGTCCTGGCGACCTACATGCGCGAGGCGCTGAAGTCGGCAGGGCAGACCACCAAACCGGAGTCGCTGGCGGCGGAGTAGTGATAGGCCGCGTTTCGTCGATGGCGCATCGGCTGCGCGGCTTTCCTTCACAGGAAATACAGATAACCGGGGGCATGATGCGGATGGCGCGCGCATCTACGCGGCGCCGGTGATTGGGTTCGATCGAGTGAGACGATACTGAATGTGTGCGGTGCAATCTCCTGTCGACGATAGAGCGTCCCATGTTCTGGGCGCCGTGAACTCTATGGCAGATGCCCGCGCCGACAATCCAAAGCGCGCCACGTCTGACCCGGCTTCCGGCCTCCACGTCGCCTACCTTATCAACCAGTATCCGAAGGTCAGCCACAGCTTCATCCGCCGCGAGATCCTGGCGCTCGAGCGCCAAGGTGTGAAGGTGGACCGCATTGCCGTGAGAGGCTGGGACGGTGATGTCGTCGATGCGGCCGACATCTCCGAGCTGCATCGCACCAGGTATGTTCTGAAGAATGGACTTTTTCCGCTTCTGGCCGCAACCGTGCGTGCCGGGCTCTTTCGGCCGCGACGGTTCGTCTCGGCGCTCGGTGCTGCGCTGGCGATGTCGCGGACATCCGAACGCTCGCTTCCATATCATCTGGCCTATCTTGCCGAGGCGTGCGTCATCCTCGAATGGTTGCGCGAAAGCGGCGCGCAGCATCTCCACGCACATTTCGGCTCAAATCCGGCCGAGGTCGCCATGCTGGTGCGGCTGCTCGGAGGCCCGCCCTACAGCTATACGGCGCATGGGCCGGAAGAGAACGACCGTGGCCCATTCCTTGGTATTGATCGCAAGGTGCATCACGCCAAGTTCGTCGCGGCCATCAGCTCTCATACGCGCAGTCAGTTGTTGAGACGCACGGCGCTTGAGGATTGGCCCAAGATCTCCATCGCGCACTGCGGGCTCGATGCCGAGTTTCTCGAGCAGGCGGGCAAGCCGATACAGGGGCGTCAGCAACTCGTGTGCGTGGCGCGGCTGGATGCAGAGAAAGGGCAGATCGTTCTTCTCGAGGCGATGCAGCGTATCCGCAAGCTTCATCCTGACTGCCGGTTGAAGCTCGTGGGTGATGGCGCGTTGCGCCCGCTGATCGAGGCACGCATTCGTGAGCTGGATCTCGGCGATCATGTCGAGGTGACCGGTTGGCTCTCCGGTGCGGAAGTACGGGAGGAGATACTCGCGGCGCAAGCGCTCGTGTTGCCGAGCTTCCAAGAAGGTCTTCCGGTCGTGATCATGGAGGCGATGGCATTGGAGCGCCCCGTGATTGCGACTTATGTCGCCGGTATTCCCGAGTTGGTCCGCGATGGCGTCGACGGTTGGCTTGTGCCCGCGGGGAGCGTGACGGCGCTCGTGGAGGCCATCGACGCGTGCTTCACGGCGTCCGTCGGCGATCTGCGCAGGATCGGAAAGGCGGCCCGCGCGCGTGTTGTCGCCAATCATGTCGTGGATCAGGAAGCGGCGAAGCTCACTGCTCTGTTCAGAGATAGCGTGGTGTCAGGGCGGGTTCCAGCATGATCGCGACCGCACTGGTATTCGGCTTGTTTCTCGTCGGGGTCGTCTTGCTCGTTCTCGTGACCGTGTTGCTGGTCGAGATACTGGCGAGCTTTGCCAAGGGCCGGACGCCGAAAGCTTTGCCGGAAGCGAGGCCCCGTATGGCCGTGCTGGTGCCGGCGCACGACGAAGCTGCCGTCATTGCGGCAACGATTGCGAGCCTGCTTCCCGAGTTGTCGCCCTCGGATCGCCTCATCGTCATCGCTGACAACTGCACGGACGACACCGCTGCGATCGCTCGCGTTGCCGGCGCTGAGGTTATCGCGAGAATGGATCCGTCGCGCCGTGGGAAGGGATACGCGCTCGACTTCGGCGCGCGCCATCTGGCTTCCGATCCGCCGGAAGTTGTCATTGTGATCGACGCGGATTGCACGCCCGACCCGGGCTGCTTGTCTCGTATCGCGCGCCTCGCTGTGGCCACCGGCCGGCCGGTGCAGGCGCACTATGTGCTCGCCCTGCCCGAAGGTGTCCGCAGCGCTTATCTCTCCGTCGCCAGCTTTGCCTGGCGCGTGAAGAATCTTGCGCGACCGCTCGGCTGCCTTCGACTCGGATTGGCTTGCCAACTCATGGGGACGGGGATGGCGTTTCCCTGGCCGCTGTTTGCCAAGTCGGATCTCG
Source organism: uncultured Hyphomicrobium sp. (assembly GCA_964557265.1). Classification (GTDB taxonomy): domain Bacteria; phylum Pseudomonadota; class Alphaproteobacteria; order Rhizobiales; family Hyphomicrobiaceae. The sequence continues at coordinate 7,296 of CAZKZT010000093.1, read as the reverse complement.
CAACGGGTGAGATCGTGGAGGATCTTGTCCAGGGCCTGGAGCTAGCTAAGGCGGGACATCCGCCGCTCTTCTGTCCCGAAGCGGTTGTCAAGAGTGAGTTTCCCATGGCTAAGGAAACTCAGGAAACGCAGCGAGCCCGATGGGAAACCGGTCACATCAACACGATCGTAAAGCGCTTGCCGGGATTGATGAAGGAAGCCATTGGCAGCTCGAATTACCTCCTGATGGCGATGGTGATCGATGCGGCGGTGCCGCCCTTAGCCTTTCTGGCGGGAGCCGTCGTCGTATTTACCGCTTCAGCAGCCGTCGCAGCTCTCCTGGGGGGAGCCAAAAGTTTGCTCGTGTTAGCGATCGTTGCTTGCCTGCTCTTCGCCATCGCCGTGCTCCTCGCGTGGTGGCGGGTAGGCAGGGATATACTGACACTATATGAGCTGATCCTCGTCCCCGGTTACGTCCTATCAAAACTTGGCCTCTACGTTCGAGTGCTGGCCGGTCGAAAAGTCGAGTGGATTCGATCCAGGCGCGATGCGCTGTGAAAAGTGATTCAACGTGTTGGGATGGGAGGCACTAGGCTCCGGCATGGAACAGCAGGCGAAGCTACCTGAAGACATGCGGCCGTGGAATGCGGCGGTCGCGAGCGTGCTGGCGGCTGCCGAAGAGCAAGGCTTCAAGATCATCGGCGTGACAGGCGATCGTGCCGGCGTCGGTGTATCCCTGCTCTGTCGCGAGCTTGGACGAGCCTATGCCCACAGCGGAATGCCCGCGCTTGTCGTCGACGCCAGCCATCTCGAGTTGGCGGACGACGCGCCGGAGAATGCTGGCGATGCGTCGTTCGATCTGATCGGCGCAAGTAGCAAATCCGCAAGCGGCACGCTTGTTGTCAATCTCATGGACCATAGCGGCCTGCTCCCATCGGGGCGGCAGGCGGTGAAAGAGCTGTTTGCCCGGGCTGCGCAACGCGACGTAACGATTATCGTTGATCTGCCCGCGGTTCGTGGTCGATCCGATGGCGCGGCGCGCACGCTGGGTGTTATCGGAGCGGCGTGCGAGTGCGTGTTTATGGTCTGCCTGTCGGGTGACACAACACGGGCGGATCTGAACGAAGCTATTTCGAGCTGCAAGATCAACCGCATTCCGGTCATGGCGATCATCATCAACGATTGGAAAGAGCCGGCCGCCTGGATCGCGAGTGATCGGTGACCTCAAAAATTGGCTATCCGGCTCGCAGCAGAGGACGCTGCCGCCGGAGCTTTAGGACATGTAGACAATGCAGATGGAACGCATTCTTTTCGCAGTAGACGGGCTGAGGCGCCACTGGCGCCTGTTTCTGCTGCCGCTCCTCGTTGCCTTGCCGATTGCATTGTTGGCCTGGAAGACGGCGGCCAAGACCTATGAAGCGAAGTCGACGATCCTGATGATCTCAGCCAATCGCGCGCCGGAATGGGCGGGCGGTGCCGCTGGGTTTCCGCGCCAGACTGCGATCGAACAGATTGCCGTGCTCGAAGCGTGGCTGAAGAGCGATCAGGTGCTGGGCGACCTGCTGCCGCAATTGATCGACGACCCGGTTCCGACCGATGCCAACGATCTGAGCACGGTTATCAATAGGCTGAGGCGGTCTCTGACGTTGCAGCTCATCGGTGCGGCAGTGCTCGAGGTTCAGCTTCAGGGAGATCGAGCGGAGGGCCTGGGCAAGAAAGTCGAGTTGATCGTCACCCGGTTGCTCGAAGGTGTTCTCAATCCGGACTCTGGCATTCTCAGCGCGCCCCAGATGATCATGGTGCATCGCAGGGAGGCGGCTATCGAGGCGGAGCAAGCACTCGTTCGCGCGATCGAGGCCGCGAACGTGGGTGCGCCTCAAGAAGTGATCGCGCGCTTGCGGGCACTCCATGAGCTGAGACCATCGAGCGGCGGTGCGGCAGGCAGGCAGCCTGCGGCTGTCCGTCAATCGGTCGCCGAAGGTGGGCGGCCCGCAGATTCGGGTTCCGGCAATTCGGCTACGAGTGCGATTGAGCAGGCGCGCCGTGCGATATCTTCCAATGACGCAGTCGTCGATACGCTCGAAAAACTATACGAGCGGTCTGTCGCGCTGAATGCCGCCTTTCAGCAGTTTCAGGAACGCGCCGGCGCGGAATCGAGCAGCTATGTTCGTGTCTTCGATGCGCCTGAACGATTGACGGTGATCGGCCGTCCTCGCGATCCGCTTGTGGGAACCAGTCCAGGCAGGAAGTACGCCATTTTCATTATGGCGGCTGGCGGCGCGGCGGGCTTGGCGCTGGTGCTCCTGGCTGTACAGTTGGATCGGAGGCTGCGGGTAGCGGAGGACTTCGAGAAGGTCTCGGGGCTTCCCGTCATCGCACGCTTGCCGAGACTGTAGAGAGTGATGGCCGGCGCCGCCGCGTGCGCTTGACGGATTGCCCGATCAGAACAGGGTCGCGGCGGCAGCCAGAGCCAGCACGACCAAACCGCAGACCCGGCTGGCGGGATCTCGGAGAGCGAATACCAGAGGATCGTCGTGCATTTGCCCGCGGTGGGTTACGAATACGATCCGGCTGAACCAATAGAGCACCACGACGCAGATCCCGAGCAGAACATAGGGGCTGCGATAGAGGACGCGGACCTCCTCCGAGTTCACGTATAGCGCCAGGACGAGGACGGCCAGATAGCCTGCGGCTATCGCCATCCCGGCCACGAGTGGCAGATCATCGACGCGGTATCCTCGCCCCTGAAGCGCCTCCCCGCCGGATGCGAAGTTGTCGACAAGTTCGGCTTGGCGCTTCACGGCCGCAAGCGCAAGGAAAGCGAACATCGAGAACGCCAGCAGCCATACTGACAGGCTGATTCCGGTCGCGGCGGCGCCTGCCAGGATGCGCAATGTGTAGAGGATGGCCAGAGTGCAAATATCGATAACGGCCAGCCGCTTGAGGTGGAGCGAGTAGATGGTCGTCGTGACCCAGTAGGCGAGCATCATCAGCAGAAAGCTGCTCGATAACAGCAGTGCGAGCGTGAGGCCGCCGGCGAGCAGGAGCGCCGCCAGCCTTCCGCCAAATGTCAACGATAGCCGGCCGGAGGCGAAGGGGCGAAGCCGCTTGCGCGGATGGTTCCGGTCCGCGGACAGGTCGAGCAGATCGTTGAGCACGTAGACGCTCGACGAGACGAGGCAGAATGCCACGAACGCGTAGGATGATCGCCAGAACGCTTCGAAATCGATCTCGTGAGCTGCCAGCATGGGCACGAATACAAGGCAGTTCTTGAGCCACTGATGTGGACGCAGGGCCGACATGGCCGATCGAGCTGTAGACGGTCTCCCACTGTCGAGGTGGATCGCCTCCTGTGCCGCCGCATCGACGCTCGACCTGAGCGATGTTGGTGCATCGGTGGTGATGGCCAGCGATGCCTTCGACCAGACTGGAAGATCCCGGGCGGAATGCCCGAGATAGGCGAAGCGCTGATCGCCCCACTGGCCCACCAGAAACTCATCCTTTGTCAGACCCTGGAACCGACCCGTCGCGTCTGCCGCGAACGACTCATCGAAAAGCCCGAGATGCTGTGCAATTCTGCTCGTCAGTTCCTGGCTGATCGAGGCCAGAAGGACGGTCCGCCCTCCGTCTTCACGCCATCGGCGCACGAAAGCCACGACGGCGTCGTCGTAGGGGAGCAGCGTGACGTCGACGCCAGGTTCTTGGATCGCGTTCGCACCGGTCGAGGCGTTGCGGTGCAGGAACGATAAGGGCGACGCGAGACACGCATAGATCTTGCCGGCGATCGAGGCCCAAAACGCCTCCCGCGCGATCTCGGTATGCAGGAGCGCACGATCCAGGTCGACGACCAGCACTTCATCGCCCACCGGTGGGCGGTAGCCTCGTGGCGCTTCGCCGTCAGCCATTGATCGCGTCCGCGTAGGCGCTCCATGCGGCGCCCTCGTCCCACGAGCGCACATACGCCGTCGCGGCATCGGTGTTGACGCGGATGATGGGCTCAGGGAAGTCTTGCTGCTCGAGCAGCGTCACGCTGCAGGCGAGTGTCGTGCGCTGGCGTACCTCCCGCGCAATTCTTTCCACGAATGCACCCTGGCTTTCGATATAGCCGCTTGGATTGAGCTGGCGCTCGGGCGCGCTTGCCTCGCCAACAAAACGTGCGTAGGCCGCGGCGAGAAGGCTGACGTGTATGTTGTCGCGGATGTAGGCAGGTGTCTTGATTTCAACGGTGCCGCCAGCACGCCATGTCTTCGCGAGATAGGCGCCGAGTCGCGGTTGTTCCAGCGGTCCGAACGGATGAGGGATGACGAACTTCGCGAACGGAATGCTCGCCTCCTGGCAGCGATAGCGGACCAGGTCGGCGGTGAGTGCCTTTGAAACCGCGTAAGGCGAGAATGCGCGGCGTGGTGTGCTGCCGGCGCCCTCGTTGGCTTCAAAGAAGCTCCCCGTGAGCACGACGCCGCTGCCAGCGCGCTTGCCGATCGCCGCGAGCACCTGTCGAAGATTGTTGGTGTTTGCCGCGACAGCGCCGGCGATGTCGAAATCTGGATTGCGATAGTCGCCGACTTCAGCCGCGTGGTGGCAGAGGACATCGAAGCCGCTCGCGGCGACATCCAAGAACCGTGAAGAGCCGAAGGCGCATTCGGGAATGAGTTCGACGTTGGCGCGAGCGAGCCGCACGAGCCGCTCGCTACGCAACGGGTCAGAGCCACCTTCGAGTCCGCCGCGAAGCGGTGCCACTACATCGTGTCCGGCATGACGCAGTGCTTCGGCGAACCAGTACCCCGTGAACGAGCTCGCGCCAGTGAGCAGGATTCTCACTTGAGCCCCCGCATCCGCTCGAGGCCATGGAACTCTGCGTTGAGATCCGGCCAGTTGGCGTCCTTCTCGGAGATTTCGGCCGGTGGGCGCGGCCACTCGATACCGATGGCGGGATCGTTCCAGCGTACGCCGCGCTCTTCCTGAGGACCATAGAACGCGGAGACGAGATAGATCGCCTCGGCATCGTCGGACAGCGTCAGGATCGCATGGGCGAAACCGCGCGGCACGTACATCATCAGCCGATTCTCGGCATTGAGCTCGGCACCGAACCACTTCTTGAAAGTCGGCGAGTCAGGCCGCAGGTCAACGATCACGTCCCACAGCGCGCCGCGGACGCAGCGCACGACCTTCACCTCTGCGCTCGGCGGCAACTGGTAGTGCAGACCGCGCAGCGTGCCGGCTTTGGCGCTCAGTGAGTTGTTGATCTGCACGAACCGCGTCTCGAGCCCCTTGGCACCGAACTCGTTCTCACAGAAATAACGCGCGAAGAAGCCGCGTGCGTCGCCGCGCCGTTCTTGCTCAATGAGGTAGGCGCCGACCAGCGGCGTTTCGTGAAACAGCATCGGTTGGCTCCCCAGCCTGTGTCAGCGCGCGGTCCCGGTCCAGCGCAAATCCGGCGCCAGGCGCCCCGAGCCCATCAGTCGCTCGAGCGTCTTCAGGCGCATGTACTGCGAATTGCGGAAGTCCTTATCGGCAAACCCCATGCCAACGAGCCCATCGCGCAGCCGCTCGATGGATTGCGCGAGCGTCACTTGCGGCACGTGGTTCGGCGCCAGATTGCGGAACAGTGCGAAATCGACCTTGTACGAGCGCTTGTCCGGTGGCGCGTCGGTGTTGATGCTCACCTTCGTGCCCGGAATTGCCGTGGCCACAGCCGCAGCGAGATCGCGCACCTGATAGTTCCATTCATCGCTGCCGGCATTGACCGACAGGAGCTCGCCGCCGTTGGACTTCGGCCGCTGAACGGCCCACTCGATGGCCCGCGCCATGTCGGCGACATCGATCAACGGCCGCCACGGCGACCCGTCGCTGAGGACGGTGATCTCTCCGGACGTCACTGCGCAGGCGACGAAGTCGTTGAGCACCAGATCGAGACGCAACCGATCCGACATGCCGCAAGCGGTTGCGAAGCGCAGGCACGTGATCGTCAAGTCGCCGAAATCGCCGCGGCGGAGGGCTTCCTCGGTGCCGATCTTCGAGCGCGCGTAGGCGGTGAGCGGATTGGTCGGATCCGTTTCTTTGCGTGGGCCACCTTCGGCGTAGCCGTACATGCTGCAACTCGACGCGAAGACGAAGTTGCGCACGCCCGCTTCGGCCGCCATGCGCGCGATCCGGACGCTGGCTTCTGCGTTGATGTCGTTGGTGACCGTCTCGAACTTGTTGCCCATAGGGTCATTGGAGACAGCGGCGAGATGCACGACCGCGTCGACGCCTTTGAGCAGTGACGCCGGCAACTCTCGCACGTCGCCGAACACTTGGCGGTCGAGCGCAACCTCAGGGAGCAGCGTCGCGTTCGTGAGGCAGTGGCCGAAGAAACTCTGGTCATAGCCGATCAGTTCGGCATCTGGAAAAACGCTGCGCAGATGGCGCCCCAGTACAGAGCCGACATAACCCATGCTGCCCGTGATAAGAACTTTCATTGAAATGGAGCTCTCCAGCTTACAGATCCACTCGCCCGCCGGAACCTGCGGGATACGCGATTTATTTCAGGCGACGCCTTCAGTGGTTTCCCAGGTTTTCCACGGAGCTTTCCCCGCCGACCACAGATCCTCAAGGTACCGCTTGTCGCGCAGCGTATCCATCGGGTGCCAGAAGCCGTCGTGGAAGTAGACTGACATCTGGCCTTCGGCAGCCAGCTTTTCCATCGGTTCGCGCTCCCAGACGGTGGCGTCACCCTCGATGTAGTCGCCGACTTTCGGCGAAAGAACAAAGAAGCCGCCATTGATCCAGCCGCCGTCGCCCGCCGGCTTCTCCTGGAAACCTGTCACGCGATTGCCTTGAAAGCGGATGGCGCCGTAGCGACCGGGCGGCTGTGTCGCCGTCACCGTTGCCAGACGCCCCTCGCTCTCATGCAGCCGGATGGTCGCGGCGATATCGACGTTGCCGACACCGTCGCCATAGGTCAGACAGAAAGCGGGGTCGTCCTTGACGTAAGGCAGGATGCGCTTGATGCGGCCACCGATCATCGTGCTTTCGCCCGTATCGACCAGAGTGATCGACCAGGGTTCGGCATGCGCATGATGAACGGTCATGTCATTCTTGCGCAGATCGAAAGTTACATCCGACGTGTGCAGGAAATAGTTGCGGAAATACTCCTTGATGACGTAGCCCTTGTATCCGAGGCAAACCACGAAGTCATTGATACCATTGGCGGAATATATCTTCATGATGTGCCAGAGGATCGGCTTCCCGCCGATCTCGATCATGGGCTTGGGGCGCACGTCCGTCTCTTCGGCAAACCGCGTGCCCAATCCGCCTGCGAGCAGAACCGCTTTCATGT
>CAZKZT010000092.1:0-11523 GCA_964557265.1 uncultured Hyphomicrobium sp. | reverse complement strand
TGACGGCCTGCGTGACCGGCTGACCGAGATAGGCTTCCGCCGTCTCCTTCATCTTCTGGAGGATGAAGGCCGAGATCTGCGAGGGCGAGTACTGCTTGCCGTTCGCCTCGACCCAGGCGTCGCCGCTGCCGCCGCTCACGATATTGAAGGGGACGAGCTTCTTGTCCTTCTCGACCAGCGGGTCGTTGTAGCGGCGCCCGACCAGGCGCTTGATCGCGAACAGCGTGTTGGACGGGTTGGTGACCGCCTGACGCTTGGCGGGGAGGCCGACGAGGCGCTCGCCGTCATCGGAGAATGCCACGATCGACGGCGTCGTGTTGACGCCCTCGGCGTTGGCGATGACTTTGGGCGTGCTGCCTTCCATGACGGCGACGCAGGAATTGGTCGTCCCGAGATCGATCCCGATGACTTTGGACATGACGTGTTTAGTCCTCTCGTTGCGGCAGACCGTGCGGGTCCATTACGGCACCCGGCACTGCGGACCCTAGGCGGCCTGCAGATCCGGTCCCCTGGAGCTGTTGAAGTGGCTAACCGGGTATATAGGGGGGCACTTTGAGTGCTGCAACGCCCGCTCCCCACACCTCTGTGACAAAAATACAAGCCCTGTTTGCATGACGCTATGCGCTCCGGGACGGGTCGGCTGAAGCGTCATCGGCACCGTTGCCATCGCTGGCGTCGGCCGTTGCGCCTGCATCCTGGGCTGGTGCTGCCTTCGGCCGCGGCGGACCGCCTTTGGCGACCACGACAGAGGCCGGGCGCAGGACGCGATCCTCGATCAGGTAGCCGGCCTCGAACACCCGTACGACGGTGCCGTTCGGGACCGACGGGTCGGGCTGCTCCATCACCGCTTGATGCTGGTGGGGATCGAAGGGCGCACCCTGCGCCTCGATGCGCCTGATGCTCTGACGTTCGAGAACGCCGGTCAGCGCGCGCTGGGTGACGATGACGCCTTCGAGCAGGCCCTTGAGAGCGGGGTCGGCGGTGTCGGCTGGCGTGGCCGCGATCGCGCGCTCCAGGTTGTCGGCGATCGAGATGACGTCGCGGGCGAATTTCGAGACCGCGTATTTCTGCGTATCGAGGCGCTCGCGCTCGCCGCGCTTCCTGACGTTCTCCGTCTCGGCGTAGGCGCGCAGCACCTGATCCTTGAGATCGGCGACTTGCGCTTCCAGCGCTTGCAGAGCAGCGTTGTCGCCCTCAGGCGCGGCGGTCTCGGCCTCACCCGCGGTGGGGGCCTCCGGTGCGGCTTCGGCGTGGCCCGGGGCAACGCCCTGTGGGCCGTACTCGGTCGCGTGCGCGTCCGGCTCCGGCGTGGCTGGCTGCTCAGGCGGCTTTTTCCCCGCGCCGCTCTCTGGCGCAAAGGGGTCGTGAATCTTGTTGCTCATCTTTCCTCATTCGCGTCGGAAATGTGGGGGGCGGCACCTGAGAGGCGGTGCCGGGTCAGGAGGCCCGGTCGATGCCACACCTTGCCCCGGGGATATCATGCCGTAAGCCGCCGAAATCAAGTCAAAGTGCGGCTTATGAGCCGTGCGGTATAGTCGACCATCGGTATAATGCGGGCATAGTTGAGCCGGGTCGGGCCTATCACGCCGAGCACGCCGACGACCTTGCGCGAACTGTCGCGGAACGGCGACACGATCAGCGATGACCCGGAGAGCGAGAAGAGCTGGTTTTCCGAGCCGATGAAGATGTGCACGCCGTCCCCGCGTTCGGCGAGGCCGAGCAGCTGGACGAGTTCGCGCTTCTCCTCGAGGTCGTCGAAGAGCTGGCGGATGCGCTCGAGGTCGTCGAGCGCCGTCAGGTCCTTCAACAGATTACCCTGGCCGCGGACGATCAGACTCTTGCGCTCATCGTGCGCACCCGACCACGTGGCGAGGCCGGCCTCGATGACCTTCTTGGTCAGCGAATCGAGCTCCGCCCTGGCGGTGGCGAGCTGGCGCTCGATCGCGTTCTTCGCGCCTGCGATGTCGAGGCCGCGGATGTGCGCATTGAGGTAGTTCGAGGCTTCAACCAGGGCGGATGGCGGCAGGCCACGGGGAATGGCGATCACCCGGTTCTCGACCGACTGGTCCTCGCCGACCAGGATTACCAGCGCCTTGCCGGGTTCCAGCGGCACGAACTCAATATGTTTGAGATGGCTGTCGCGCTTCTCGCTGATCACGAGGCCGGCGCAGTGCGACAGGCCCGAGATCATCTCGCCGGCCTCGGCCAGCACCTGATCGACCGAACGCTGCTGCTTCACCTTGAGCTGGGCTTCGATCTGGCGCCGTTCGTCTTCGTTGAGATTGCCGACTTCGAGCAGGCCGTCGACGAACATGCGCAGGCCCGTTTGCGTCGGCAGGCGGCCGGCGGACGTGTGGGGTGCGTAGATCAGACCCAGATGCTCGAGGTCCGACATCACGTTGCGCACGGACGCCGGCGACAAGGTCATCGGCAGGTGGCGCGAAAGATTGCGCGAGCCGACAGGTTCGCCGGTCGTCAGGTACGACTCGACGATCCGCCGGAAGATCTCACGCGTGCGCTCGTTGAGCTGGATGAGCCCGGTGTGCGGTTCGGCCATTGTGCGGTCCACTGCTGGCTCCGCAGCGCACCGTGTGATCAGTGCCCGCTGGAGCGGAGCGGCATGTTAGGAATGGGCCGGTCGTTCGTCAAACCGGCGATAGCGTAACGTGGGGATCATTTGCCGTTTTTCAATGCCTTGCGGCCCAGCACGACCCGCCTATGCTGACCGCGAGCCACAGATAGCAAGGAGGCCTCCCGTATGAGCCAGCTTCCAGATCATGATCCCATTCCCGGAGATGCCAAGTCCTGCGACGCGATCGAGCATGTGATCGTGCCGCGCGCCCGCGACATCGGCGGCTTCGAGGTGCGCCGCGCGCTGCCCTCGGCGAAGAAGCAGATGGTCGGACCGTTCATCTTCTTCGACCAGATGGGCCCGGCGGAGTTCCTGCTCGGCACCGGCATGGATGTGCGGCCGCATCCGCACATTGGGCTGGCGACGGTGACGTATCTCTTTCAGGGCGAGATCTGGCATCGCGACAGCCTCGGCACCTCGCTGCCGATCAAGCCGGGCGAGCTGAACCTGATGAGCGCCGGATCCGGCATCGTCCACTCGGAGCGCACAGCGGCGCAGGTGCGCAGCCATCAGCATGAGCTCTACGGCATCCAGGCCTGGGCGGCGCTGCCTAAGTCGCACGAGGAATCTCCTCCGACCTTCGCCCACCATGGCGTCGACGAGCTGCCGCGCATCATGGGCGAAGGCAAGCGCGTGCGCCTGATCATGGGGGAGCTTTACGGCCAGCGCTCGCCGGTCGAGTTCCCGCATCCGAGTTTCTACGCCGAAGCGGTGTTGGCGCCGGGCGCCGTCCTGCCGCTCGATCCCCACTATGATGAGCGCGCCGTCTACGTCGTCGCGGGCGAGATCGATATTGCGGGCGATACGTTCGAGCCCGGCCGGCTGCTGATCTTCAAGCCGGGCGACCGCATCTCGATCCTGGCGCTCAGCAATGCGCGGCTGATGCTGCTCGGCGGCGAGCCGATGGACGGCCCGCGCCACATCTGGTGGAACTTCGTCTCGTCATCGCGCGAGCGCATCCAACAGGCGAAGGAGGATTGGAAGTCGAAGCGCTTCGATACGGTGCCCGGCGACGCCGAGGAGTTCATCCCCGCGCCGGAATAGCTATGCTTTCCGCGGTCCGCGACGCCTTCGGCTACCGCGGCCGCGGCACTGCCTCGCCGGTTGGTGTTTCACTGGCGCGGCCTTCGGCCGCCACCGAGGGAACGCCTTCCAAATCGGTAGCGCTCGAAGAGCGTGCGGTCAGATTTGGACCGCGAGGCGGCAGCCGCCGCGCGTGTAGGCGAAGCCGTACGCGTCGGCGGAAATCAATATGCCGACGCCGTCTCGCCGACGCCGTCGCGCTGGTAGAGGTCACGGCGGAACTGGATCACGCCGTCTTCGGTCGCCCAGGCCGTGATGTAGACGAAGAACAGCGGCATCGGCTTCTTCAGGCGCACGTCGAGCCGCTCGCCCGACTTCTTCATGGCGAGGATGCGCTGCTTGTCCCAGCCCTGCTCCTCCATCAGCCACGTCGCGAGGTTCTCGATCCCCTGGACGCGGACGCAGCCGGAACTGGCGGCGCGGAAATTGCGCCCGAACATGCGATCCGACGGCGTGTCGTGCATGTAGACCGAGTGGCTGTTGTGGAAGTTGATCTTGACGAAGCCGAGCGGGTTCTCCGGGCCCGGCTTCTGGCGATAGGTGAGGCCTGCAACGCCGGGGCTGTCCCACTTGATCTTCGATGAGTCGAGCTTCTTGCCGTCGGCGCCATAGGCGTCGATGCCGAACTTTGCCAGTGCGTCCTGGCCCTTCCTCGCCATCGCACGGGCGTTCGGGACGAGGTCCTTCTGGATCACGGTCGGCGGCAGGTGCCAGACCGGATTGAAGTTCAGCTCATGGATTTGCGAGCGCAGCAGCGGCGTCTGGCGATCCGGCTTGCCGACGACGCCGGAGTGGCGCGACACGACCTTGTCGTCCGCGACCGCTTCGATCTGGGCGGCGGGAATATTGACGACGACATAGCGCTTCGGCGTGTTGCGCTGGAATTCCGTGAGGCGGGTGAGGTTGGTTCGAAGCTGGCGCAGACGCGCTGCGGCCGGCACGTTGAGCGCCGCAATCGTGCGTTTGTCGACGATGCCGGTGGGCGTCAGGCCGTTCGACGCCTGGAAGCGGCGCACGGCGCGCTCGAGGTTGCTCTCGAACATGCTCATGCCGAAGTCGTCGGTTTCCCGCAGGTCGCCCGACAGCCGCAGGCGCTCGCGCAGAAGCGCAACAGCTGTGCCGCTGTTACCCGCCTGCAGCTGGCCGTCCGGGATGGGCTGCCAGCCACCACGCTCGACAATGTCGGCGTAGCGCTTGATGGCGTCCTTCATGGCGTCGAGGTTCTGACGCGACAGCGTGGGAAAGCCCTTCGGCGGGTTTGCTTCCCATTCGCGCGCGAATGACTGGTCGTAGCTCGGCTGGGCGGTGCCGCTCGATAGATGGGATTGACCGAAGCTGTATTGCCAGCGGCCGCCCTCGGAAGCGACAGCCATCGACGAGGTGGCAACGGTCACTGTTGCGACGCCGGCCAGAATATAGGCGCACAGCATCCCGCGGCTCGCAGCGGAGCCTCCGCAGATCATTCCAGCCATCATCGCCGCTTCCGCATTTTGTAGTGTTGTTACAACAGCGTAACCTGGCGAGGATTGGCAAATAATTCCTTAAGCCCGGCCTCGATGTACGCAGACGCATGTGTGTGGCGAGCCCCCGCCATGTTGAGGCGCACCCCCTTGCCTCAACATTGCCACACTGTCTTTCTGAGCGAGTTGGCCCGAAATTGAAAGCGGAGACCCTTTCGCACAGGTCGCTTCCCGGCGCTCTGATGCAAAGGAGTCACTCTGATGACGGTGTGCACGTCAAAGTGACGTATCTTGCACGGAAAACAGACCCTCTATACCAGGGTGCGCAGCGCGGACTTGCTCAGTGGCGCTGCCGTATCACAATGCGTGACATCGCGAGAGCGGACCAACCGGAGCTCTAAGGCCATGCAGCAGTCCATTCGGAAAGTGGCGGTCGTCGGCGGCACGCGCATTCCCTTCTGCCGTTCCAACACGCTCTATGCCGATCTCGGCAATCTCGAGATGCTGACGACGGCGCTGCAGGGCCTCGTTGATCGTTTCGGGCTGGCCGGTGTCCATGTAGACGAGGTGGTGGGGGGCGCCGTTGTCTCGCACTCGCGCGACTGGAACCTTGCTCGCGAGGCGGTCCTCGGCACCAAGCTTGCGCCAACGACGCCCGGCGTCACGCTCGTCCAGGCGTGCGGCACCAGTCTGCAGGCGGCGCTCGGAATCGCGGCCAAGATTGCGACGGGCGAGATCGAGTCCGGCATCGCCTGCGGTTCAGACACGACGTCTGACGCGCCCATTGTCGTCTCGAAGCCGCTGGCCAAGCGGTTGGTCGCAGCCCAGCAGGGCCGCTCGTTCGGCCAGAAAGCCGGAGCGTTCAAAGGGTTCTCGCCGCGCGAGCTGGCGCCGGTGCCGCCGTCCGTCGCCGAGCCGCGCACCGGGCTTTCGATGGGCGAGCACGCCGAACTGATGGCGCAGCAGTGGGACATCTCACGCCAGGCGCAGGATCAGCTCGCGCTCGAAAGTCATGTGAAGGCGGCGGAGGCCTATCGCACGGGCTACTTCGACGATCTGATCGTGCCGTGCGCCGGTGTGTTCCGTGACAACAACCTTCGCCCCGACATCAGCCTCGACAAGATGGCGACGCTCAAGACCGCCTTCGACAAGACCGAGCGCGGGACATTGACCGCCGCCAATTCGACGCCGCTGACCGATGGCGCCTCGGCGGTGCTGCTCGCCTCGGAAGAGTGGGCGCACGCACGGGGGCTCCCGATCCTCGCCTATCTCACGCACGGCCAGACCTCGGCGGTTGATTTCGTCGCGGGTGAGGGCTTGCTCATCGCGCCGACCGTTGCAGTGTCGCGACTGCTCGATCGCACCGGCCTGACGTTGCAGGATTTCGACTTCTACGAGATACACGAAGCCTTCGCCGCGCAGGTGCTCGCGACGCTGAAGGCGTGGGAGGATCCCGCGTACTGCAAATCGCGGCTCGGCAAGGATGCGCCGCTCGGCGCGATCGATCGCGCGAAAATCAACGTGAAAGGCTCCTCGCTCGCGGTCGGTCATCCGTTCGCGGCCACTGGCGGGCGCATCACGGCGCTGCTTGCGAAACTGCTCGGCGAGCATACCGGACGCGGTTTGATCTCGATCTGCACCGCGGGCGGCATGGGCGTTGCCGCGATCATGGAAAGCGCGCGGCACAACTGAACGGAAACGGGCGCCGGCATGAATGGGTGCCGACGCCCGCTAAACACCGGTTGAATGCGCGCGTTACTGCTTCACGGCATCCTTGGCCTTGTCATAGGCCTCTTTCGTCGCTTCCTTGGCCTTGTCGTAGTATTCCTTCGCGGTCTCGGATGCGCTGTCGATGGTCGGCTTCGCTGTTTCCATGCTGCGGTCGGAGATTTCGCGCGCCTTCTCGGTGGCGCGCTCGAGCAGCGACTTGCGCGGTGTCTTGCGTTCGTAGGCCGGCAGCGCCGCGATCACTTCTTTCGTCAGTTCAGGAATGCTGACCTTGCCTTCGGGGTCGAAGCGGAGCGCGGAAAGGCGCACGCCAATCCGCTTCTCGCCCGCACCGAGGAAGCCGCCGGTGCCAATGATGACACCCTCGACGCGGAGGTCGGAGCTGAGGATGAGCTCCTCGATGTCGGCGATGATCTTGCCGTCGGGTCCATGGATCTTGGCGCCGATCAGGTTGTCGCTCGAGAGCACCTGGCCCTCGGCCTGACCGCGGAAGAATACGCCGCGCGGGATCGCGACTTCCGTTGCCGTCGTCGGGGCGGCAGGTTTGTCCTGGGCGATCGCCGGAAGCGCGGCCGCGATGGCGGCGGCTGCTGCGAGGGGGATCGAGAAGCGTTTGATGCGTCTCACGGCACGGTATCCTTTTCAGCCGAGTGAGTCATGGAGCGCGCTGCCGTCGGGGGCGGCGCGGGAGCGGGTGATTACGCCCCGTTTGCAGCCGGAACAAGTCCATTCTTGCACGATCGGTTCCATGACATTCCGAACAAATTCGGAGGTGGCGCCACGATTTCGCCCTCGTTCGATTGCCCGAGTTCTTCAGTTCTTGGCGACGATACGCGCGACCACGAGCACCGCCTCGGCGTGGCCGCTGACGCTGACCTTGTGCCAAGCCTCGGCAACCTTGCCGCGCCGGTCGATCAGGAACGTCGAGCGCTCGATCCCCATGTACTTGCGCCCGAACATCGATTTTTGCGCCCACACGCCATAGCGCTCGGCGACCGCGTGGTCCTCATCGGCGGCGAGAAGGACGTCGAGGTTGTGTTTGGCGCGGAAATTCTGGTGCTTCTTCAGGCTGTCCGGCGAAATGCCGACGACCGTGACGCCAGCTGCGCGGAATTCCGGGGCGAGGCGGGTGAAATCCTTGGCCTCCGACGTGCAGCCGGGGGTGTTGTCCTTGGGATAGAAGAACACGACCACGAGCTTGCCAGCATGGGCGGAGAGCCGGAACGTGCCCCCGTCGTCGGTCGGCAGCTCGAAATCCGGCGCCTTGTCGCCGTTGGCGATCTTCGGCCCGTTTTTGGGGATCATGGGGGCTTGCCTTTCTTCGGTCGAATTTCCTGCGCCGATCTTGGCGATAATGCCACGATTGTTTCACTGCCGCCGCAGGAAGCATTTGGATACCGAATCATGGCCTCAATGGCGAGGCTGCCATGGTGGGGCTTTCGAAGCTCCAGGGGCAGCCAAGCATTTGGGGAGACGCATTAAAGACGCATTGCTCGGGTCTTTACGCGCGTGACGCCCATGGGGGGCGAGAGTTGCGCCGGCCGCGTTGAGAGAACGATCGATCCCTGGGATTGCGACGTTCACCGGGAGGTCCCGCGACGGGCGCGCGCAAGCCATGTGGTCGAGAGACTAAGGGAACGCTGACGATGCTGGGCCGCGTCGGCCAATCGAACGATGGAACCGGCCGCGACGATGTCGCGGCGCCGGATGCTCTCGCTACGCCGACGCCCACTTCCGCCGAGAGCCCGCCGAAACACCGGGGCGCCGCGCCGCGATACGCCTCGCTGTGCGCCCGCGTCATGTTGCGGACGGTGGCGATCCTGTTGCCGATCGGTGCGCTCGCGGTCGGGTTGTTCTACCTGCGCCTCTACAGCGGGCCGATTCCGCTCACCTTCATGGTCGAGCCGATCCAGCGCGTTCTCAACGATGAGATGGCCGGCGTCGAGTTCCGCATCGAGGATGCCGTTCTCCAGCTGACGTCCGGCGGTGCGGTCGAGCTTCAACTGACGAGCGTGCGCGTCACTGAGGACACGGGCAGCCTGGCTGCCTTCGCATCGCGCGCGTCGGTGCAGCTGAGCCTTTCCGCATTGCGCACGCTGCGGATCGCGCCGTCGCGTATCGACCTGCTGCAGCCGCGCGTCGTTTTATTTTCGCCGGATCGGCCCTCCTACATGCTCGGCTACGGCCGCGATCTCCAGGGCCGGACTTTCTCGATGCCGGGCACATCGTCCGATGGCGCGGTTGCCACGCCGGCCACTGAAACCGCGGTCGCCAAAACCGTGACGATCGTACGCGGCCGTATTGACGCCGCGCGCCGCGTCGCAGAGATCGCCGGCGAGATGCGTCAGCGCAAGGGAGCGGCGTCGTTCCTCGAAACGCTCGGCCTCAAGGACGCGTCGCTGGTCATGTCGGACGACGGCCGGCAGACCGTCCTGCACGTGCCGAGTCTCGAGCTGACGATGCGCCACACGTCACGGCGCAGCATCGTGTCGGGATCGGGGACGATCGCGGCGAACGGCACGGCATTCAAATACAACTTTCGCACCGAGGATTCGGAGCGCCAGGACCGCCTGACGATGAAGTTGGAGGTCGAAGATCTCGTGCCGCGAGCGCTGGCAGTCGGTCAACCAGGGCTCGGGCTGCTCGAGGGCGTTGATCTTCCGGTCGGCGGCCACGGTGAAATCGAGCTCTCGCGCCAGGGCGATATCATCAGCGGTACGTTCGATGCGACGCTCGGCCCGGGCCAGCTCCTTCTGCCGTGGCTCGGCAAGGTGCCGCTCGATCTGACGGGTGGCGAGGTCAAGGCCACATACGCCGGTGATACGCGGCGTCTCGTGATCGAGCCGGCGACGCTACGCTGGCGGTCCAGTCACGCGACCATCAAGGGTGTGATCGAACCGGCGACCAGCCAGGACGGCGTCGAAGGATGGCGCTTCGAAGGACACGGCATCGACGGCGCGTTGAATGCCGAGGAACTCGGTGCGCCGACGCTGAAGCTCACCAATTTCGTGACGCGCGGCATTGCGTATCCCGATGTCGGCCGCGCCGAGATTACCCAGTTCGCCGTGACCGCGGGGCCTGCGAGCGTGACCATGTCCGGCTCCATTGCGGCGGCTGGTCAGACGCGCCTCGCGCGCCTCGACGGACGCATCGGCGCGATGTCGCTGGACGCCCTCAAAGCGATGTGGCCACAGGGGCTCGCGCCGCAGACGCGCCACTGGCTCGCGAACCATATCGTCACCGGCCAGCTCAAGGGCGGGACGTTCAGCGTCACCAACCAGCGGACGCGTACCGGCGCCATGCGTGATGCCGCGCCGTCCGGCGATCGCGAAATTGCCCTCGATCTCGAAGTCGAGAATATCGGCATCGAGTATCTGAAGGGCTTGCCGCCGCTCGAAGCGCGCCAGGCACGCCTGAGCATTGACGGCACCACCGCCACGTTCTCGCTGCCCGTTGCCGCGATCCGCGCGCCCGAGGCCGGTCACCTCCAGATCCAGGACGCGAGCCTCGTGGTCAGCGGCGTCGATCAGGCAAGGCCGCTTGCGCGTGTCGATGGGCGCGTCACCGGTCCGGCGGCGGCTATCATCAGCCTTCTCAGCCGCGAGCCGCTCGCACTGCTGCGCAATACGGCGCTCGATGGCAGCGGATTCGACGGCAAACTCGATGTGCGCTTCGCGACGAGTTTCCCGATCCATGACGGGCTGTCGATCCATGACGTGCAGATCATCGAGGCCAAGGCCAGCATCCTCGAAGGTCAGGCCCGCAAGGTGATGGGCCGCTACACGATCTCGGGCGGATCGATCAAGGCCGAAGCGCGGGAGAACGTCATCGACGTCACCGGCGAGGCATTGCTCGAAGGCGTGCTGACGCGCGTGAGCTGGCGTCATGCCCTGGCAGCGGCGGCGAAGGACATCCAGCCGCTACGTCTGCGCGCGATGCTTGGCAACAGTGAGCGCGCGCAGCTCGGCATAAACCTTGGTGATCTCGTCAACGGCGACGTGCAGCTCGATCTGACCGTGCGTCCCGGCGACGAAGAGGCGCACGCGATCCAGGCTGTGGCCGATCTTTCGGGAGCCGAGATCAATCTCTCCGAGGTCGGGTGGGTGAAGCCGCCAGGACAGCGGGCAGATTTGCGGTTCGACCTCGGCAAGCGGCGCGACGGCAATGTCGTGCTGCAGAACTTCCGTCTTCACGGTGATACGGTCGGGATCAACGGCTGGGTGGCGCTGGGTGCCGACAACCGGCCGATCGAGTACCTGTTTCCGGACTTCTCGATCAACACCGTGAGCAATCTCAGCGTCCGCGGCGTTCTGCGTTCCGACAAGGTGTGGGAGATCAAGGCCAACGGCCCGCGCTTCGACGCGCGCGAGATCTTCAAGGGGTTCCTCAACGTCGGCGCTCAGCAAAAGCACGACGCATCCGCCCCCCGTTACGCCGGGGTCGATATCGACGCGACGATCGAGACGGTGTCGGGCGTGCCGGATACATCGAGCGCGACCGCCACCGACCCGCTTCTGCGCGGCGTGCGCCTGCGCATGAGCCGCCGCGGACGCGATCTCCAGGAGATGCAGTTCACCGCCCGCCACGATAACAAGCGCGCGCTCAAGGCGACGTTGCAGC
>CAZKZT010000091.1:6601-11573 GCA_964557265.1 uncultured Hyphomicrobium sp. | reverse complement strand
CCTGCGGCATCGATCCGAAAAAGCATATCGTGTTCAACCAGAGCCATGTGGCCGAGCATGCCGAGCTGGCCTGGGTGTTCAACTGCGTGGCGCGGCTCGGCTGGCTGAACCGCATGACCCAGTTCAAGGAGAAGGCCGGCAAGGACCGCGAGAACGCTTCGGTCGGGTTGTATGCCTATCCGAACCTGATGGCGGCGGACATTCTCGTCTACCGCGGCACGCACGTGCCGGTCGGCGAGGACCAGAAGCAGCATCTCGAGCTCGCCCGTGACATCGCGCAGAAGTTCAACAACGACTGGCGCGAGCAGATCACGGCGAAAGGCTACGCCGACGGCAATTTCTTTCCGCAGCCCGAGCCCATCATTCTCGGGCCGGCGACGCGCGTGATGAGCTTGCGCGACGGCACCAAGAAGATGTCGAAGTCGGATCCCTCGGACCTCTCGCGGATCAACCTGACGGACGATGCCGAGACCATCGCGCGCAAGATCCAGCGGGCGAAAACCGACCCGGACGCACTCCCGTCCGAGATCAAGGGCCTCGAAGGACGCCCGGAAGCCGATAACCTCACCGGCATCTATGCGGCGCTTGCCGGGACCAGCCAGGAAGAGACGCTGCGCCAGTTCGGCGGCGGACAGTTCTCGACGTTCAAGAAGGCGCTGTCAGACGTCGCGGTCGCCAAGCTCGCACCGATCACCAGCGAGATGAGCCGGCTCTCGGCTGATCCGGCCGAGATCGACCGCATTCTCGCCGACGGTGCCCGTCGCGCACGGGCGATCGCGGAGCCGATCATGGACGAGGTCAAGGACATCGTCGGCTTCGTTCGTTCGTGATAGGATGACCGCTTCGAGAGTCGTGCAAGCAACGACAGGCCTCGCGCATGGGTAAACAACGACGGGTTTTCGAACAGGGTCACCACCGCAAATTCCTGGTGGTCGTCGATGAGTCGCCGGAGGTCGAGAGCGCGCTTTACTACGCGGCGTTGCGCATCTCGCACACCAGCGGCCGCCTGCTGCTCCTCTACATCATCGAGCCGCAGGAATATCAGCACTGGGCCGGCGTGCGGCAGGTGCAGCTCGAGGAAGAGACCAACAAGGCGAAGGTCCTGTTCCGCCTGATGCGCCGGAAGCTCAACAATGCCGGCTTCGAGGCGATCGAGCACGAGGAAGCGATCCTCGAAGGCAATAAATCCGAGCAGATCGTCAAGCTGATCGAGGAAGACGAGGACATCGCCATCCTGGTGCTCGGCGCCTCCACCGATCCGAAAGGACCGGGTCCACTGGTGTCCGCCCTTGGCTCTGGCCAGATGGCTGGCAATTTCCACGTCCCGATTACGGTTGTTCCGGGCACGCTGGCGTTCGAGGATCTGAAGGCGTTCGCCTGATCCGCGGCGGCCGTGCCTGTGCCGCCTTGGCGCGTTGACGTCGCCGCCACCTGCTCTCAAATAATAGTTGTGGAGTCGGGTTTGACGCGGCTCGCGCCGTAGTCTAGAAAGATTCCAACAATTGTTTGCCGCGGCGCAGCGGCCGCCTGGGCCTGAACGGGCCAAAGTGAGCCAGAGGACACATCCATGTTCATCCAGACCGAACCCACCCCGAACCCCGCGACGCTGAAGTTCATTCCGGGCAAGTCGGTGCTGGCCGACGGCACCGCCGACTACCGCGACCTCGACGAGGCCGAAGCCTCGCCGCTGGCGCGCCGCCTGTTCGCCATCGACGGCGTGCGCGGCGTGTTCCTCGGCTCGGATTTCATCTCGGTGACCAAGGGCCCCGGCGAATGGCAGCACCTCAAGCCGGCCATCCTGGGCGCGATCATGGAGCACTACATGTCCGGTGCCCCCGTGATGGAGGGCAGCGAAGACGGTGAGGCGCTCCCCGGCGGCGACTACGATCCGGCCGACGAGGAGACGGTCAAGGCGATCAAGGAGCTGCTCGACACGCGCGTGCGGCCGGCGGTCGCCAATGACGGTGGCGACATCGTGTTCCACGGTTTCCGCGACGGTATCGTCTACCTCCACATGCGCGGCGCCTGCGCCGGCTGCCCCAGTTCGACCGCAACGCTCCGCGGCGGCATCGAGCGTCTGCTGCAGCACTTCCTTCCTGAGGTGCAGGAAGTCCGCCCGATCTGAGGTCGTGATCCTGCGGTCATAGGTTGCAAAAAGCCTCGTTCCCACGGGGCTTTTTGTGTTTTGGCCTCGACCGGCTGCAGCGCACCGGCCGATCAGGGATGCGTGTTGCAACGACACCGCTCATCATGCCGCGAAATATTCACTGCACTTTTGTCGATCGCCGCATCATGATGCGGCCGCCCGGCATGCGCCTCGCTGCCGCTAACGACTGACATGCTCACGGAGTTTCCCTATGGCTTCACCGATCGACGCCGCCGCACTCGACCAGATCTTCCTTGCCGCCCGCAGTCAGAACAAGTGGCTCGACAAGGAGGTCCCGGACAGCCTGCTGACGCAGATCGTCGACGTGATGAAGATGGGGCCGACCAGTGCCAACTGCCTGCCGGCGCGGATCGTGTTCGTGAAGTCGCCAGAGGCGAAGGAGCGGCTGAAGCCCTTTCTCTCTGAAGGCAACCGCGCCAAGACGCTGGCCGCGCCCGCATGCGCCATCATCGGCTACGACCTCGAATTCTACGAGAACCTCGCGAAAACCTTCCCGCACAACCCGGCCGCCAAGAGCTGGTTCACGAGTAACGAGGCCTTCGCGCAAGCGACCGCGTTCCGCAACAGCTCGCTCCAGGGCGCCTACTTTATCATCGCGGCGCGCGCCCTCGGCCTCGATACGGGTCCCATGTCGGGATACGATCAGGCTGGCGTCGATGCGGCGTTCTTCCCGGGTGGCAAGGTGAAGTCCAACTTCCTGTGCAGCGTCGGGTACGGCGATCCGTCTGGCGTGATGGCACGCCTGCCGCGGTTGAGCTTCGACGAAATCGCTCAGATCATCTGATCGATCGGCATGGCGATCCTTGCATTCGATACGTGTTTCGGTGCCGTTTCCGTTGCCGTGCGTTACCGCGCCGGCAACGGGGACTGGCTCGTGCGCGAGGCCTACGAGGCGCGCCAGACCGGCCATGCCGAACGTCTGATGCCGATGATCGCCGAGGTCATGGCCGATGCGGGGGTTGCATTCGCCGGGATCGAATGCTTCGCGGTGACCGTGGGGCCCGGCACCTTCACCGGCGCCCGGGTCGGCATTTCGGCCGCGAAGGCATTCGCGCTGGCGGCTGGGCGGCCCGTCATCGGCGTCACGAGCCTCGATGTGATGGCAGCGCGCGGCCGTCACCTGCTTGGCGCGCGCGCCGACGGCCGCACGCTCCTCGTGGCTGTCGATGCGCGTCGCGGCGGCGTCTACTGCGCCATCCAACGCGATGAGGCGGGCGCCATGGCCGAACCGCCCGCACTGCTCACGATCGCCGATGCCATCGCTCTGGCGCGGGACCGCCGCGCCCTCGTCATCGGTTCCGGCGGCACGCTGATCGCCGAAGCCGCCGCAGCCGATGGCCACACTATCGACACGGATCTGGCTTCCATCGAACCACACGCGCGCTATCTGGCGCTCCTCGCGGCGGATCGGCCGCCGACGCCGCACATCGCGCCGCTCTATTTGCGCAGCCCCGATGTCCGGCCGCAGCCGGGTCCGATCGCGAGACAGCCATGAACGTCCCCCCGCCGCCCGCCACCATCAGCCTGCTGTGGGCGATGCCGGAGGATGCCCGCGCGATCGCCGCGCTGCACGCTCGGCTGTTTCCGACCGCGTGGGAAGCCGACGCCGTCAAAGCGTTGATCGAGCACCCGGCCGCGGTGTCATTGGTTGCCGCGCTGCCCGGCCGCAAGATTCTCGGCTTCGTGCTGGCACAGGTGGCCGCCGACGAAGCCGAAATCCTGACAATCGGCGTTGCGCCCGACGCCCAGCGTTCAGGTGTCGGCCGGCAACTGCTCGAGGGGGCCGCACGCGCGGCTTTCCGCGCCGACGCGCGGCGGATGTTCCTCGACGTCGCCGCGAGCAATACGGCTGCCCGCGCGCTCTACGCCGCCTGCGGGTTCCAGGAGGCGGGCCTGCGGAAAGCCTACTACACGCTCCCAGGTGGCGGACGTGAAGACGCACACCTGCTGGCCCGCGATCTCACGTCGGCATGACGGGGGCGCCTTCGCACATCTGTCCCTTGCTGCCGGCAGATGACAGTGTTCGCCGCGCCGCTTATCGTGGTGATCGAGACACCCACCTCATCTGACACCCACAAACTTCGGAGGAACGCCCGTGATCAACGAGCTCAGGATCTACACGCTCAAGGCCGGCACCGCGCCGGAAGTCGCCAAGAACTCCGGTACCGTCGCGCGCGACATTCGCGGCGACAACTACGGCAAGCTCGAAGGCTACTGGATCACCGAGATCGGCGCGCTGAACCAGGTGGTGCATCTGTGGTCCTACGAGAGCCTCAACGATCGCGCGCGCCTGCGGGCCGAACTCGCCAAGAACAAGCGCTGGAACGAGGAGTACCTGCCGCTCATCCGCCCAAAGTTGGTGCGCCAGGACATCCGCCTCCTCGATCCGATCATTCCCATCCGCAAGCCGGAGACGAGCGGCAACGTGTACGAGCTGCGGTACTACCGCGCTCAGCCGGGCGGCTTGAAGCCGTGGGTCGATGCGTTCACCGGCGCCCTCACCGCACGTGAGAAATACTCGAAGATCGCGGGCCTCTGGACCACCGAAGCGGGCCAGCCCAACGAGGTCATGCACCTGTGGGCCTACCCCGATCTCAATGCGCGCGCCAAGGCACGCGGCGATGCCGTGAAGGATCCCGACTGGCAGGCGTTCCTCAAGGTCGGCAGCCCGATGCTCGACGAGATGAACAACCTCATCCTGCTCCCGAGCGCCCACTCGCCGGTGCAGTAGGCCGCTATCTTGCCGCGGTCTGCGACGCCTTCGGCTACCGCAGCCGCGGAACTGCCTCGCCGGTTGGCGTTCTC
>CAZKZT010000091.1:2395-6591 GCA_964557265.1 uncultured Hyphomicrobium sp. | reverse complement strand
GCCTTTGCCTCTTTAGTGCCGCGGACGCGTACAGCTTCGCCTACACGCGCCGCGGCCGCCATTTCGCCGGTCGGTATTTCATGGGCGCGCTCTTCGAGCGCTCCAATTGGGTGGCGATCGAAGATCGCGCGGTGAGAACGCCAACCGGCGAGGCAGCTCCGCGATGCCGGTAGGCGAAGCCGTCGGCACTCGCGGCACTATTGAGGCAAAGGCACATCCGCTTCGGTGAACGTCACGCGCTGGCGTTCGCCGACGGCGCCCAGCTCGAAGTCCTCGATGTTCTCGTTGAAGAGACGGTAGAAGTTCAGCCGCGCGTCGAGATGCAGGAACACGCCGCCGAGGCCGATCGCCGCGCGGTCCATGAATACGAACTCGCGCGGCACGCGGACTGGCCCCTTCTCCTTCAGCGCCTTGTGCACCGTGAAGGCTTCACGCCGTCCGTATTCGCCGGGCGTCGTGCCTTCCGCGATCGAGCGCACGCGATCGTCGAGCAGCGGGCCATAGATGAAGCGGGCCCAGATGTTGAGGACGTCGATCAGCTCCTTCGACAATCCGGAGAAACCCCACGTCTCGTAGGCATGGACCAGACGCGCCTGGTCGTCATCGAGCAACCCGCGATAGAGATCGACGACACCGCCGACAAACTTGGGTGCGAATGTTCGCATGCAGCCATAGTCGAGCAGATTGACGCCCGCGGGATGCCCCACTTCCTCGAAGATCGTGTAGTTGCCGAGATGCGGATCGCCGTGAATGACACCATAATGGCTGAACGGGAACCACCACGCGCGGAACATGGCACGCGCGATGGTGTTGCGGTCTTCGAGCGGCGCTTCCTTGTAGTCGAGCAACCGGCGCCCCTCGAGCCATGACATCGTGAGCAAGCGCTTCGTCGACAACTCGGGAAGGATGTCGGGAACGCGGACGAGAGGATCGTCGCTGAAGATGAGGCGATAGAGTGCCGTGTGGCGCGCTTCAAGATCGTAGTCGAGTTCCTCGCGCAGGCGCGCCGCAATCTCTTTCAGCATCTCGCCGGTATCGATTGCGGGATCCATGCGCGCGTGGATCGCAAAAGCGACCTTGAGCTGCGTGACATCGGCCTCGACCGCCGACTGCATGTCCGGATACTGGAGCTTCACCGCGAGAGCGCGGCCATCATGCGATGTGGCGCGATGGACCTGCCCGAGCGATGCGGACGCCGTCGACTCCAGCGTGAAATCGGCGAACTGCGCGCGCCAGTCGGGACCAAGCTCGGCCTGCATGCGGCGGCGCACGAACGCGGGCCCCATCGGCGGCGCGGCGGATTGGAGCTGCGCCAGCTCGCGCGCGTACTCGGGCGGTAGCGCTTCGGGGATCGTCGAGAGGAGCTGCGCGGCCTTCATGATCGGGCCTTTCAGCCCGCCGAGCGCCTTCGCCAGCTCCGCCGCGTTCTTGTCGCGGTCGAGGTCGTAGCCAAACAGACGGCTGCCGGCGACACGGGCCGCGACCGCGCCGACATTGGTGCCAACGCGCATATAGCGCGCGGCGCGGGCGGAGAGACGGTTGGCCTCGTCATCGTCGGACATGCGGGTGGGATTCCTCCGGTTCAGGCCGCGCCCTCAATATGGCGACGCGGCACGCCGGAGACAACGCGCAGGCCTCGCCTGCGTCAAACCGGCTTCAGCGTATCGGGATCGAGGCCGCCCATCTTGCAGACGATGCGCCATTCCTGTGGCGTCACAGGTTGCACCGACAGCCGCGCGGACGTCAGCAGGCTCATCTTGGCGAGCGACGGCGTCTCCTTGACCACGGCCAGCGTCACCGGCTTCGGCACATCGGCGACAGCGATGACATCGACGCACGCCCACGTCCCCGTCGTATCGTCCGGATCCGGATGCGCCGGCGCA
Organism: uncultured Hyphomicrobium sp.; assembly: GCA_964557265.1. GTDB lineage: Bacteria > Pseudomonadota > Alphaproteobacteria > Rhizobiales > Hyphomicrobiaceae. The sequence goes on along the minus strand of CAZKZT010000091.1, from coordinate 4,708 downwards.
ATCACCTTGAGTATGCCCACCACCTCCTTGCCGATGTTGGAGTGGTAGAAGAAACCGAGATCGCCGACCTGCATCGCCTTCATGTTGTTGCGCGCGAGATAGTTGCGCACACCCGTCCACGGCTCGCCCGCCGCCCCCCTTTCCTTCAGCTGATCCCATGAGAACGCATCCGGCTCGGATTTCATCAGCCAGTAGGCAGGGCCCGCTCCTTTGCGCGCGGGCACCGCCGCCTTCTTCTTCGCCGCGGCTTTTTTGGTCGCGGGTTTAGCCGCGGTCTTGGTTGGCGATTTCGTCATCGGCGGGCCTGTCCTTCGCTCCGAGTCACACGCGGCACTCTAGCCGCAGTCCTACCGTCGGCACACGGCAATGTCATCGGGGGAACAGTTGACCCGAGGTCGCGGCCCGCTACGATCGCAGGCGAAAGCAGAGGGAAATCCAATGAGTGTTCACGATGATGCCGCCGGACGCGGCGCGCCTTCAGCTCGCGTAACGGTGCGCGTCTGGGACGGCCCTCTCCGGCTGTTTCACTGGACGCTCGTCGCCTTGATCGTGGCAGCGTACGCGACGCGCAAAGTCAGCCCCGATCTCATCTGGCACATGCGGATCGGCTACGCGATCCTGATCCTGCTTACGTTCCGCTTCCTTTGGGGCATCGTCGGCAGTTCGACGGCACGCTTTGCCTCGTTCGCCTACGCGCCCTGGTCGGCCATCCGCTACGGGATCGACTTCGCGCTCCGGCGCCCGCGCCCCTACCTCGGGCACAACCCGCTCGGCGGCACGATGGTGTTCGTGATGCTCGGCCTTCTCGCGGCGCAGGCGATGACAGGGCTGTTCACCTACGACGATCACACCGAGCTCGACGGCGGGCCGCTGGCGGCGACGGTGGCGGAAAGCACGATGGCGCTGATGACGCGCTGGCACATCTGGCTGTTCGACATCCTGCTGATCGTCATCGCGCTCCATGTTTTTTCGAGCTTCGCCTATGCGATCTGGAAGCGGGAGGATATCGTCCGGCCGATGGTGACGGGGCGCAAGCGCGCCGCGGATTTCGAGGATGAACCCGAAGCGAGGATCGCCTCGCCATTGCTGGCGCTGCTGTGCCTGATCCTGGCTGCGGGGATCGTGCTGGGCGGCATCACCCTGGCCGGCGGCAAAATCGCTTAAGATCGCCAGCGCGTTCAGGGGCAATTCATGCCGCGCGGCGTATCGGGGATTTCCTGACACTGTGAGACAGCGCATGGCCCCGTCCTCGACCAGCAAAGCCTCGCGCGGCATGTCACGCCGTACCGTGTTTGGAATTCCGGCGGCGCTGGCGTTCCCGTGGGGCGTCTCCGCTCAGGCGCAGACACCGCCGCCCCACGAACTCGTCGGCCGATGGCTGGCCGAGGACATCGGCGGGGGTGGCGTCATCGACCGCCTTCAGTCGACCCTCGAAGTCCGCGAAGACGGGCGGGCCGGCGGCCATACCGGCTGCAACGCCTATCGATGCGCCATTCACATCGCCGGCGACGCACTCACCTTCAGCCGGATTGCCCCGTCCTGGAAGAGCTGCGGTGGCGCCATCGGTGCCCAGGAATGGAAATTCCTCAATGCCCTGTCAGCCACGCGGCGCTTCGAGATCGACGCGCTGGAGCGCAAGCTCATTCTGCGGACCACGGATGGCGGGCTGACCCTCCGTCTCGCGCGGATGTAGCGCCTCACGCCCGCGTGACGGCCCCTTCTGCAACAACCGTCTCGAACCTATATTAGCGTCGATGCCGGACGGACGCCTCGGGATCTCCCGGCGGCCGGCCGTGATCTATTGCGCTATCGTCGCTTTACACAAAAAGAAGGAAAGGACCCCTGTCGTGGCCTACACGAAATCCAAGGAAGCGATCCAGAAGCTGACGCCTGAGCAGTATCGCGTCACGCAGCAGAATGGCACCGAGCGGCCGTTCACGGGCGAGTACAATTCCAACAAGGCCGCGGGCATCTACGTCGACATCGTGTCCGGCGAACCGCTGTTCGCCTCATCGGACAAGTTCGAGTCGGGCTGCGGCTGGCCGAGCTTCACCAAGCCGATCGTGGACGCGAACGTCAAAGAACTGCGCGACACGACCCACGGCATGATCCGCATCGAAGTGCGCTCAGCGCACGGCGACAGCCACCTCGGCCACGTCTTCGACGATGGTCCGCGCGACCGGGGCGGCCTGCGCTATTGCATCAATTCGGCCTCGCTCCGCTTCATCCCGCGCGAGAAGATGGAAGCGGAGGGCTATGGCGCCTATCTCGATCAGGTGGAGGACGTTTGACATGACGGAACGTGCTGTATTG
>CAZKZT010000091.1:0-2385 GCA_964557265.1 uncultured Hyphomicrobium sp. | reverse complement strand
CATGCAGGACCTGATCCGCAAGATACCCGGCGTGCTCAAAACGCGCGTCGGCTACACGGGCGGTGATGTGCCCCATGCGACCTATCGCAACCACGGCACCCATGCTGAAGGGATCGAGATCATTTTCGATCCATCCAAGGTCACGTATCGACGGCTGCTGGAGTTCTTCTTCCAGATCCATGATCCGACGACCGTCAACCGGCAGGGTAATGATATCGGCATGTCGTATCGCTCCGCGATCTACTACGTCGACGAGGCGCAGAAGAAGGTCGCGCTCGACACGATCGCGGACGTCGATGCGTCTGGCTTGTGGGGCCGCAAGGTCGTTACCGAGGTCGAGCCGGTCGGCGACTTCTGGGAGGCCGAGCCTGAGCACCAGGACTATCTGGAGCGCTACACGAACGGCTACACCTGCCATTTCCCGCGGGCCAAGTGGGTGCTGCCGAAGCGCACCATGGCGGCTGAGTAGCAACGCGACGGGGCGGAAGCGCGTGACGCTCCCGCCCACAGCGGCCAGGGACCACGACGCCCGCATTCACGATCCGGCCGCTCACAGCAGGCGACGTCGCGCAGGCGCAGAGATTGTCCAGCGGTTTTAGCTGGTTGCAGCGCGTCGAGTACTGGCAATTCTACAGCTAAGCGGCGCGGGAGCGTCGTCGCCGCAACAGCCGTGGCCCGGCCGCATACAGCGCCGCGCGCATCCAGCGTCAGGATCTTCGGCCTCATCACCCAGGCTCTCGGCTGACATATCGCCGGCCGCGTGAGGCACACCCGAGACCTCACGAAAAAGCTACTCGCCAACGGTCGCTCGGCGTCTACAAGACACGCTTCCCGGCGCATCGGTGATCTCCGCGGGATTCCAAACTCTCACAAGGACACGACACATGAACGCCCCGGCCAACCTTGACGCCGGTGCCGGCCAACGCCCGTCTTTCCGTGAGTTCGTCGCCATGATGGCCAGCATCATGGCGATGGTGGCGCTCGCCATCGATTCGATGTTGCCGGCGCTGCCCGCGATCGCGGACTCGCTGAAGGTCATCAACGACAACGACCGCCAGTTCGTCATCGGAGCCTTCATGCTCGGCTTCGGCGCGGCACAGCTGTTTGTCGGCACGCTCTCGGACCGGTACGGCCGCCGGCCGGTGCTGCTCACGATGCTCGTCTTCTACGCCTTGTTCAGCATCGCTGGCGCGCTGGCCCCGACATTCGAGCTGCTCGTCGCCGCGCGCATCGCGCAGGGCGCGTCAGCGGCGGGTGGACGCGTGCTCGTCACCTCCATCGTGCGCGACCGCTACGTGGGCCGCCAGATGGCGCGCGTGATGAGCCTCGTCTTCATTGTCTTCATGGCGGTGCCGGTGATCGCGCCTGCCATCGGTCAGCTCATTCTGCTGGTCGCCCCGTGGCGATGGATCTTCGTCGTGCTCGGCGTCGCCGGCGCGGCGATCGCAACGTGGGTTGCCATTTCGCTGCCCGAAACGCTCGCGCCGCAGAACCGCATTCCCCTGCGGCCGAAAGAGATTGCGCGCTCGGTCCGCCTTGTGCTCGCCGATCGCCAGTCGACGGGCTACGCGACCGCCGTCGGTTTCATGACCGGTGCGATGATGAGCTTCCTCAACTCGGTTTCACAGGTGCTCGAGGTCACGTTCCAGTCGCTTCATCTGATGGTGCCCGTGTTCGCCTGCGCGGCGGTGACCATGGCGATCGGCTCGCTCATGAACTCGCGCCTCGTCGTCCGGCTCGGGATGCGCTTCCTCGGCCATCTGGCATTGATCGCCTTCACGATCCTCGCCGGCATCCATCTGATCGTATCGCTCTCGGGATATACGACGCTCGTGACGTTCGCGCTGTTGCAGGCCGTGATGATGGGCTGCTTCGGCCTCGCGACGTCGAACTTCGGCGCGCTGGCGATGGAGAACGTCGGCAAGGTGGCAGGCACGGCGAGTTCGCTACAGGGCTCCTACTCGACCGTCATGGGCGCGCTCATCGGCATCGTCGCGGGGCAAGCCTTCAACAGCACCACCGTGCCGCTCTACACGAGCATCTTCCTGTGCGGCCTCGGCGCGCTCGCGACGATCCTGATCACCGAGCGCGGGCGGCTCATGCACTCCGGTCAGGCTCCCCCGACCTGAGCCGCGGGCGTTACTCCCACTCGATCGTCCCGGGTGGCTTCGACGTAATGTCGTAGACGACGCGGTTGATGCCCTTGACCTCGTTGATGATGCGGGTCGCGGCGCGGCCGAGGAAGTTCATATCGTAGGGGAAGAAGTCGGCGGTCATGCCGTCGACCGAGGTGACGGCGCGCAGCGCGCAGACGCTGTCGTAGGTGCGCCCGTCGCCCATCACGCCAACCGTGCGCACGGGCAGCAGCACCGCGAACGCCTGCCA
>CAZKZT010000090.1:0-11600 GCA_964557265.1 uncultured Hyphomicrobium sp. | reverse complement strand
GTCCAGCCCGACCGTATCGGCGAGCTCGATCGGCCCCATCGGCATCCCGAACGTGCGCGCGGCTTCATCGAGCAACTCCGGCGATTCGCCGCGCTCGAGACGCTGCATCGCGCTCATCATGTAGGGCGCCAGCACGCGATTGACGAGGAAGCCCGGGTTGCTCTTCACGATCAGCGGAAACTTGTCGATCGCGGTGACGAAGGCGCAGCCCTTGCGCACCTCGTCCTCACGCGATTGCTTGCCGCGAATGATCTCGACCAGCGGCATCTGCGCGACCGGATTGAAGAAGTGGATGCCGATCAGTCGGCCCGGATCGCTCAGGGCAGCGGCGATGTCCTCGATCATGATCGAGGAGGTGTTGGTTGCCATCACGGCGCCGAGCTTGAGCTTGCCTTCGAGGCTCTTGAACAGGTTCTGCTTCACCTCGACCTTCTCGACGATCGCCTCGATGACGACGTCAGCGCGCGGGATGCCGTCGCCGTTCGGGTCGGCGATCAGGCGCGCCTTGGCGGCGTCGCGCAGCGCTTTGGTGCGGAAGCGGCGGCCGAACAGCTTGCTCTGCGCCTCGATACCCTTGGCAATCGCGTCCGCCGAGAGATCCTGCAGTGTCACTTCCATGCCCTGCGCGACGCACCAGCCGGCAATGTCGGCGCCCATCACGCCGGCGCCGATCACGTGCACCCGCATCGGCTTGAATGAGAGATCCTTCGGCGCCTGCGCCTTCAACAACTCGGAGAGCTTGAACACACGGCGCAGGTTACGCGAGGTATCCGACATCATCAGCGGTGCGAACGCGCGCGTCTCGGCGGCCTTCATGGCGCCGAGATTGCCGCCGTGCGTCTCGAACAGGTCGATCAGGCGGAAGGGTGCCGGGTAGTGCGCCTCGCGCGCTTTCTTGGCGGTCTCGGCGCGCATCTTGGAGACGAGGAGGTTTCGTGCGGGCCACAGTCGCGCGAGACTGCGCCAGCCGCCGACCGGCTTCGATTTGCGCTTGCGCAGGACGGCCTTGCGGGCGGCCCATGTGAGGTTCGACGGGCTCGCGACCAGTTCGTCGATGAGGCCCATGGCGCGGGCGGCGCTGGCGCGTACCATCGAACCCGACAGCATCATCGGCATCGCGGCGAGCGCACCGGCCTGTCTGATCGCACGTGCGGTGCCGTTGAAGCCAGGGAAGATGCCAAGGCGCACTTCGGGGAAGCCGAGGCGCGTGCCATCATCGCGGGTGGCGATACGCCAATGACAGGCGAGCGCCAGCTCGAGGCCGCCGCCGAGGCAGAAGCCGTGGATGCCGCAGACGACGGGTATGGGCAGTTTCTCGATCCGGTCGAGGATCCCGAGCACGGGGCGGATCGCCTCGCTGACCTCGGCTTCCGTGACGAACTGCTCGAACTCGCGCACATCGGCGCCGACGATGAAGCCTTTCTCCTTACCGGAGAGAAACACGAGGCCGATGATCGAGCCGTCGCGCGCACCGCTTTCAGTGCGTTCGACGATCGCCATCAGCTCCTCGAGCGGACGGCGGCCGAGCGCGTTCTGGCTCTCGCCTTCGCGGTCGAAGATGGCCCAGGCGATCTTCTGATCGTCGATTGTGAAGCGCCAGTCTCTCAGCGTGGTCATGTCGGCCATCGACGATCTCTCACTCTGCGGCGGCACTCGGCCGGTTGGCGGCGAACGCGCTCTTCTGCGGACCCAGCACGTTGTGGCCGGGCGCCATGTAGTGCGGCTTGAGCGCTGCGGGATCGAAGTGATCGACGGCGATCACGCGCGCGGTGAGCGCTTCGACCTCGCGGAGCTGATCGGCTTCGGCGGTGGTCAGGATGCCGAGCCGTTCGGCGTCGGCAAGCCAGTCGATGCCGTGGAAGCGCTTGATCGCGCCGGAGCGGACTGCGCGATCGAGCTTGCGCTCAGCCTCTTCCGCCGCGACGACCTTCTCCATCGTGACTTCAAGGAGGCCGGTCGGATCATTGACATCGCGCGAGATGTAAATCTCGCGGGTCAGTCGGTCGCGCACTTCGCCCGGCTGGATCGCGAGCTTGACGACCTCATGGCCGAGACGGTCGCTGGCGGGCTTATAGGGGCGCCCGAATGGGAACACGAGCACCCGCAGAAGACCTCGCACGAACACGTTCGGGAAGTTGTCGATCGTGCCGGAGATGGCCTGCTGGAAACGGTAGAGGCCGTTGCGCGCGGCGAGCTCGACGATCAGGCGGTCGTTGGCGGGTTTGCCGTCGTCGGCGTAGCGCTTGAGCGTGCAGGCGAGAAGATAAAGTTCAGAGAGTGCGTCGGCGAGACGGCCCGTGATCTTCTGGCGCGTCTTGAGGCCACCGCCAAGCACCGCCACCGTCACGTCGGCGACGAGCGCGAAGTTGCGCGAGGCGCGGCCGAGCTGCCGGTACCACTCCGCGGTGCCGTAGGCTTTCTCGGGTACCGTCGCGAACAGGCCGCCGGTGATGTTGTGGAAGAAGGCGCCTGCGACATTCGACAGCGAGAACGAGATGTGGTTTCGGAACGCGGTATCGAATGCGATCAACCCGCGTTGGGTGTCGGAATCCTGACACGCTTTGATCTCGGCGAAGAGATAGGGGTGCGAACGCAGTGCGCCCTGCGCGAACGTGATCAGCGAGCGCGTGAGGATGTTGGCGCCTTCCACCGTGATGCCGACCGGCACCATCTGGTACGCCGATTGGAGGTAGTTCGAGGGGCCATCGCAGATGCCGCGGCCGCCGTGCAAATCCATCGCGTCGTTCACCGACTGGCGCAGGCGCTCGGTCGATTGGTATTTCATGATGGCCGAGATGACCGAGGGCTTCTCGCCGGTCGACACCATCGCCGCCGTCACCGCGCGACCGGCTTCATTGACGTAGGCGGTTTCGATCATCCGCGTCAGCGGTTCCTCGAGGCCCTCCATCTTGGCGACGGCGAGGCCGAACTGCTTGCGGATGCGGCCGTAAGCGGTGGTGAAGCGCAGCATCGCCTTCGCGCCTGCTGCGCCGGATGACGGGAGTGAGATCGCGCGCCCGGCGGCGAGGCATTCCATCAGCATCCGCCAGCCGTGGCCGGCCATCCGCTGTCCGCCGATCACCCAATCCATCGGGATGAAGACGTCTTTGCCCCAGTTGGGCCCGTTCGGGAATGCAGCGCCCGAGGGGAGGTGGCGCCGGCCGATGTTGACGCCGGGATGGTTCGCTGGAATGAGCGCCACCGTGATGCCGATATCGTCATCCTTGCCGAGCAGGTTCTCGGGATCGAACAGGTGGAAGGCGAGGCCGACCAGCGTCGCCTTGGGCCCGAGCGTGATGTAGCGCTTGTCCCACGACAGGCGGATGCCGAGCACCTCCTTGCCGTCGTGGATGCCCTTCGTCACCCAGCCGATGTCGCGCATCGTCGCGGCATCGGAGCCCGACGTCGGGCCAGTGAGCGAGAAGCAGGGAACGTCGATGCCCTTCGCGAGCCGCGGCAGGTAGTGGTGCTTCTGCTCGTCAGTGCCGTATTTCTCGATCAGCTCGCCGGGGCCGAGCGAGTTCGGGACCATGACGATGGTGACGACGTCGGCCGAGCGTGAGGCGATCTTGCCGAGGATCAGGGACTGCGCCTGCGCCGAGAAGCCGAGGCCGCCGTGCTGCTTCGATATGAGCATCCCGAGGAAGCCGTGCCGCTTCGCGAAATCCCAGATCTCGTCCGGGATCTCACGCTCGTTGTGGCGGATCTTCCAGTCGTCGATCATCGCGCAGAGTTCGGCGGTCGGGCCATCGAGGAACGCGCGTTCCTCCGCCGTCAGCACGATTGGCGGCACCGCGCGGAGCCGCTCCCAGCTCGGGCGGCCGGAGAAGATCTCGGCGTCGAAGCCGATCGTGCCGGCCTCCAGCGCTTGTGTCTCGGTGTCGGAGACGCGCGGCAACGCCTTCTTGATGCCGTGATAGACCGGGCCGGTCAGCCAGCTGCGCCGGAGTGAGGGGATCGACAGAAGGCCTAGCACGAGCGCCGGCAACCATCCGATCAGGCCAGAGAGGCCGAATGCCGGGGCGTGGAAACGTCCGTCGATGAGGCCGGTCTGCCAGATCAGAGCCGCGGCAGCCGCCGCAATCGCCCACGCCTCCAGCGACGCTCGCCTGATCGCGAGCACGAAGGCCGCGACCACGCACGCAAAAACAAACACCAACGCCACCATGACGCCCGCCTCCTTGAACTCGACAACGGCGCCCGATGATGCCGGGTTCCTTCCGGGCCCTCCGCAGGAGCGCCGGATCCGCTGTCGCACCGCGCTTGAACTATACGCGCCTCAATTTTGAATGGCGACGAATTTGGAGCAAGAATGCAGCAAAGCACATAACAAAAGGGGTGCCGGCACAACCGGCACCCCCAGTAAAAGAAGCGTTACTGCAGGCCGAGACGCGTTTACTTGGCGGCGGCGGCCTTCAATACCGGCGTAATCCGCGCGACTTCGGATTCGACCAGCTTCTGCAGACCCGCAGGGCCGCGATCGGCGCCCTTCGGCGCGGTCGAGCCGAGATCCTCGTAGCGCTTGACGATCGCCGGATCGTCCATCGCCTTGCCGAGCGCGTCGACGAGCTTGTCCTGGATGTCTTTCGGCAGCCCCTTCGGTGCGACCATTGCGTTCCAGGCACTGAAGATGAAGTCGACGCCCAGTTCCTTGGTGGTCGGGACATTCGGCAGCGCCGCGATCCGCTCGGGGTGCGCGACCGCGTAGGCCTTGATCGTGCCCGCGGTGATCTGCGGGATCACGTTCATCGACTGGTCGACCATGTAGTCGATCTGACCGCCGACGAGATCGTTCAGCGCGGGACCGGTGCCCTTGTAGGCGACGAGACCCGGCTTGAAGCCGAACTGCGAGTTGAAGACGAGGCCCGAAACGTAGGAGATCGAACCGACGCCGGCGTGGCCGTAGTTGAGCTTGTCGCTGTTCGCCTTGAGATAGGCGAGGAAGGCCTTGAGGTCAGCCGGTTCCAGCGCCTTCTTCGAGACGATCGTCTGCGGTGTGTAGTTGACGACGCTGATCTGCGTGAAGCTCGTGGCCGGATCGTACTTCAGGTTCGGATACAGAGCCGGAGCCGCAGACTGCGTGCCCATGTTGCCGACCGCGATGGTGTAGCCGTCGGGTGCGGCGCCGGCCGCGCGCGTCATGCCGATGGTGCCACCGGCGCCGCCGATGTTCTCGACCACGATCTGCTGGCCAAGCGTGCGCGACATATGCTCGGTCACGAGACGCGTGACGACGTCGGTCGGACCGCCGGCGGCGAACGGCACGATCGCCGTGATGGTCTTGTTGGGATACTGCGCGGCCGCGGGGCCGGCGGCGAGGCCGATCACCGCGAATGCGGCGAGCGCTGTGTGGCGGATGCTCTTCACTTGGTGTTCCTCCTGATTGGTGCGTCTGGTTGATCGCCTTTTCTTGTTGTCGTTGCGGGGCAGAATCCGCGCTACTCCGTGAAGACGGTCTCGCGGCTTCTGCGGATCGCCGGTAGTGCCGAGACGATGAAAATGAGCAAAGCCAGCACCAGCAGGATCAGCGATACCGGGCGCTCGAGGAACGTCCACAGGCTGCCGCGCGAGATCACCATCGCCTGGCGCAGTTTCTCCTCCATCAGGCGGCCGAGCACGAAGCCGAGCAGCAGCGGCGCCGCCTCGAAGCCGAGCTTGATCAGCAGGTAGCCGAACAGCCCGAATGCGGCCGTCAGCATAACCTCGGTCGGAGAGTTGTTGATAGAGTAGATGCCGATGCAGCAGAAAATGATGATCGCGGGGAACATCAGCCGGTAGGGCACCTGCAGCAATTTCACCCACACGCCGATCAGCGGCAGGTTGATGATCAGCAGCATGAGATTGCCGATCCACATCGACGCGATCATGCCCCAGAACAACTCAGGTTGCTTGGTGATGATCTGCGGGCCCGGCACGATACCGTGGATGGTCATCGCGCCGACCATGAGCGCCATGACGGCATTCGGCGGGATGCCGAGCGTGAGCAGCGGGATGAAGGCCGTTTGAGCGCCTGCGTTGTTTGCGGATTCCGGCCCAGCCACGCCTTCGATCGCGCCATTCCCGAAGCGCGACGGATCAGCCGCAACCCTCTTCTCGACCGAATAGGAGGCGAACGGTCCGAGCACGGCACCGTTGCCGGGCAGAAAGCCGAGCACCGAGCCGATCGCTGTGCCGCGCAGGATGGGTGCGAGCGAGGTCTTGAAGTCCTCGAGATTGGGCAGCAGCCGGCCGATCCTGCCGCTCACGACGGCGCGCGCCTCCTTGTGCTCGAGGTTGCGCAGGATCTCGGCGAATCCGAACATGCCCATGGCGATGACGGCGAAGTCGATTCCGTCCGCGATCTCCATCCAGCCGAATGTCAGGCGTTCCTCGCCGGTTTCGATGTCGGTGCCGACCGTCGACAGCAGGATGCCGAACAGGATCATCGCGATCGCCTTCGGCACCGAGCCGCGCGCCAGGACGACAGCGAACATCAGTCCCAGCACCATCAGCGCGAAGTAATCGGCGGGGCCGAACAGCAACGCCAGTGTGGTCAAAGGCTTAGCGGCTGCCGCGATGATGACGGTTGCGATGGAGCCGGCAATGAAAGAGCCAATGGCGGCAATGCCGAGCGCGATGCCAGCGCGGCCTTGCTTGGCCATCTCATGGCCGTCGAGGACGGTGACAACGGCGGTTGCTTCACCCGGAATGTTGACGAGAATGGCCGTCGTCGATCCGCCGTACTGGGCGCCGTAGTAGATACCGGCGAGCATGATCAGCGCGCCGACGGGATCGAGCCCGAATGTCAGCGGCAACAGCATGGCGATGGTCGCGATCGGACCGACACCCGGTAGCACACCGATCAACGTCCCGATCAGGCAGCCGAGAAAGCACAGTCCTGCATTCTTGACTGAACCGGCGACCGCGAGGCCGAGCTGCAGATTCCCGATGAGATCCCACATGATGCGATCCTCAGTGGCCGAGAAGGGGAGGCAACACGGGGATCGGCAGGCGCAAGACGACCTTGAAAAGCAGGTAGCAGGCCGTCGTCATGAATATCGTGAAAAGGACGATCTCAACGGGCCGGGTCTCGCGATCAGCCAGCGCCGAGATGAACATCGCGAGCGGGCCCGCGACCAACAGGCCGAGCGGCCTCACGGTCGCAGCAAATGCGAGGATCGCGCCGAGCACGAAGATGATCGCGCGGAACGAGAGGGTCTCGACGCGATCGTGTTCTGTCGTGAGGCCGAGTGCGATGAGGTAGACGCCGAAGAGGCCGACGCCTATCGCGACGGCTTTCGGCATCAAGCCGGATCCGACGCCGGACATCGATCCTGCATCGAGAGGCCACGCGCCGTAAAATCCTATGGCTGCCGACAAGAGGAGGAACAGGCCGGCGCAGATCTCACGATTGAAACGCGAAAGTCTTGCGTTGCTGCCAGCCGCCGAGTTGGCCGGGTCTTGAACCGCCATCCATCCTCCCCTTCAACTTACCCTCGCTTGCGCGATGGGCGCCTCATGCGTTCCGCCCTCTCGCCAGCGGAGAGGAGCGCCGCATTTTTATCGGCAAGGGCGCGCCGATGACCCCGGCGTCCCATGCTGACAAGCGTAAGCGGCACGGGCACCGCTCCGCAAGTGTGATATTGCAGATTGTTTCACACCGGCTGCGACGAAGCGATGATCCTAGTAGGCTTCGAGCGAGGCCATCGGACCATCCTCATCGGTCGTCTGAGTAACGGATGGGACGGCTTCGGTGCGATAGAGGCTGAGCTTCGATCGGAGCTCCTGCAATGCGCCGGCGACGGGTGCAAATTCGAAGCGGATCGCGTGACGCCCCGGTCCGACGATCACAGCGCGGAAAAGGACATTCGCCTTGTGGATGCGTGCCGGGGCGCCGTCGATGGAGGCGAACCACCAGGGATGCCAGACATCGTTCAGGACAACAAAGCCGGGCTCGATCGTATCGACCTCGATGTCGATCACTGTGTTCTCGTAGCGCAGGATGCGCACGCTCGCAGCATTCTGCGGCGTCATCGGTTCATGCGGTAGCGATGCTGGCACGACAGGCCGCTGGTCGAGGAGAACCGTACTACGCGGATCGGCCACCGGCCATTTGCCATCCCGCATGATGCGCTTGAAGTCGGCAAGTTCCCAATTGTGGACGAACAGAACGCGCGGCAGCGCCTCGGGGTTCTCATAAACGTAACCGTCTGGCGTCCGCCCCATGAATCGCAAGTCGGTGGGCTTGACCGTCAAATCGATCTTCTCGACCGGCACCGGCGAGACGATGTAGCGAAGGCCGAGGAGGTTCGCGAGGCGGCAATGATACGACGGGAATAGCGGCGTGAACTTGCGCTGGTTGGGGCCGATGATCGAGTCCTCCGCACCGACCGCGCGCGTGAAGTCGGCGAGCCGCAGCGGATTGTAGCCGAGCGTGTGATCGAACCCGTGCACCATCGCCGCGTTGGGCCAGTCGAAGCCGAGGCCTGCGAGTTCGACGCGATCGCGCCGCGCCGATCCGGGCGGCTGCTTCGCGAGATTCTTGATGATCCGGATGGTCTCGTTCGGCGCCTCGGGATCGAGCATCGTGAAGTTTCCGCTCGGCAGGGCGGTCGACTCATTGGGCCCATTGTTGAGTGCGAGATCCGCCGTCAGAACCGTGGCGAGGGCGATGACGATTGCCGAGGTGGGGATGCGCTGAAAGCGCGTCGCCAGAAAGAGGGTGCCGATGCTGGCGACCACCCACGCGAGAGACATGACGATTGGCTGGATCGCGACGTCGACCCGTCCCTGAGATGCGGCGATCGCGATGGCGGTGACGGATAGCACCACCAGCAGCGCGAGCTTGAAGCCGACAGCGAGGCGTCTGCGGGCGAGCAGCTCTCCATCCGTCACCCAGCGGTGAACGAGATAGCCGCCAAGGATCGCCATCAGGCCGCCGATCAGGAAGGTTGCGTCGGCGGGGCGGCGGAACAGTGCCACGCCCGGCACCAGATCATAAATCAGCCGGTAGAAGGGCGTGTTCGATCCGAGCGCGTAGAGCGTCATGACGAGCGCCGCGCCGGTATAGAAGCGGATCTCGCGCGACAACAGAAGCGGCCGCGAGAGGCCGAGGCCGAGCACCAGCGCGATCGGCAGCGCGCCGATGTAGAGCTGGCTCATATTCTGCGAGAGTGTGATTTCCTTCGGGTTCCACGTCCAGCTGAATGGCCCCCAATACGGCACGGCTTTGTCGAAGGCGCCGTAGAGGTCGCTGAACACGATGGTCAGCAGGGATGCGGGATGGAGAGAGCCGCGCGTCGCTTCGGCGAATTCGATACTTGGTCGGCTGGAGGAGAGGACGAAGAGCATCGTCATCAGCAAGGGAATGACAGAGATGACGAAGCAGACAGCGCCGGCGGCCAGCAGCGGTTTGGCGGTCGATGCGATGCGGGCGCGCGTGCTGCCGCTGGCCAGCCAATCGTGAACGACGTAGGCGAGCAGAACGAGGGCGGCGAGAAACGCGACTTGATCCGGCTCGACGATCAACAGGCCGCAGGAGATGCCTGCGGCGATGCCCCATTTGACCGACTGGCGATCGAGCGTGCGTGCCAGCAGCCACAACGTGATGGCGAAGAACGCGAACGACTGCACTTGGCCGATATGCTGGATGCGCCACGCGGCGGATGCGCCAAAGGCGAACCCCAGAGCGGCGACAATCGCGCCTGCGGGATGCCAGCCCTGGTCCCTGAAGAGGGCGATGACGGCGAGACCGCCGAATGCCAGCAGCGCGAAGGTGAAGCCATCGACCAATTGGAAGCTCGGCGAGGGGTCGAACAGCGCCAGCAGGACGGCCGGCGACAGCACAAGGCTTTGCGGGTCGGCAATCTGCGGCGAGCCGGCGAAGATGTGGGGGTTCCAGAACGGCGACTGTCCCGTGTGCAGCGCGTTGGCGAGGAACTGAACCTGGGCTTGGAAGTGTGCCTTGGCGTCATACGGAATCGAGACGTCGCCGAAGATCCACGGCGCGCACAACACGAACCAGCTCGCGATCAGGGCGAGTGCAGCAATCCCATAACCGGACGTCGCCGAATTGTGGTTCAAGGGGGATGGACCGCGCGAAGCAGAACCAAGGGCCGGGGAATAAGGCCTGAAAAATAGGCAAAACTGTGCTGTCTGGCAATCGCCGATCCTTCGCCGGCTTGGGTGTGATTGGATCATCAGTTAACAGCTCACCGCGCCGGAGCCATGGTCTGCGCCGAAGGCGGCCATGCTGTGCGATGGGTTCGTCGCGTCGGCTGATTGCGGCTAGAGTGCCGCGCGACCGTAGTTTCTTAAAAGCCGCCGAAGCGCGCTGAAGGAGCCCCCATGACGTCCGAGCCATCCTCTCCGACCCTGCGCATTGAGACCGAGGATGGCATCCGCAGCCTCATCGCCGACAACCCGGCGCGGCTCAACGCCTACACGCGGGACATGTGGGAGGCGCTGCCGGGGCTGATCCGTGAGGCTGAAGCCGATCCGCAGGTGCGGGTCATCGTGCTGCGCGGTGCAGGGACGAAGGCGTTTTCGGCAGGCGCGGACATTTCCGAGTTCGAGGGTAATCGGACGGGCGCGGAGGCGCGGCGCTACGACGAGATCAACCACGAGGCGTTCGAGGCCCTCGGGCGGGCCACCAAGCCGACGATCGCGATGGTCTACGGCTATTGCTTCGGCGGCGGTTGTGAGCTCGCGATGTGTTGCGACATGCGCTGGGTCGCGGACGATGCGGTGTTCTCGATTCCCGCAGCCAAGCTGTCGATCGGCTACAACCCGCGCTGGATCCGCCCGATGCTGTCCGTCGTCTCGGGCGCGAAGGCGAAGGAGATGCTGTTCACGGGCCGCCGCTACGGTGCCGCCGAGGCCTACGCCATGGGTATCGCCAACGTCGTGGTGCCTGCAGCGCGGTTGGAAGCCGAGACGCGGAAAGTTGCGCTCGAGATGGCAGCCAACGCGCCCCTCTCGATCCGCGCCGCCAAGGAGGCGGTCGACGAGCTGGTCGCCAATCCCGAACACCCCGATATGGCGCGCCTCGATCGCTTCGTCGAAGCATGCTTCGAGAGCGAGGACTACGCCGAAGGCCGCCGCGCGTTCATGGAGAAGAGGAAGCCGGTGTTTCGGGGCCGGTAAGGGCCGCGAAGCGCGCCAGGAACGCCTCTTGTGCCGAGGCGGCCGGCGCCGGGGCAAGGCGGGACAGGCGCGCTGCGAGGTCGGCGGGAATGTCGGGAATCGCGAAATAGCGGTCGGCTTCGTCCCTGGAGAAGCCGGCGAGCACCGTTGC
The DNA here is from genome assembly GCA_964557265.1 of uncultured Hyphomicrobium sp. GTDB lineage: Bacteria > Pseudomonadota > Alphaproteobacteria > Rhizobiales > Hyphomicrobiaceae. The sequence continues at coordinate 325 of CAZKZT010000090.1, read as the reverse complement.
CTCGTAGAAGGCGGCGATGCGGTCGGCGAGCTTGATCGTGACTGCGATCTCGGCGGGCAGATGCGCCGGCAACCCAAAGCGGACGTGGATCGCTTCGAGCAGCCGATTTTCGATCGCTTTGTAGTCGAAGCCGATCGCCGCCTTGAACGGGCTGATCAGGTCACCGATGACGTATTCCGGTGCATCGTGCAGCAATGCAGCGAGACGCCATTGCTGTCGCCAATCGGGCTGCAGCACCCGTGCGATGTCTTCGACCACGACGGAATGATCCGCGACAGAAAAGGCATGGGCGCCGTGGGTCTGGCCGTTCCATCGCGCGACGCGG
>CAZKZT010000089.1:11031-11824 GCA_964557265.1 uncultured Hyphomicrobium sp. | reverse complement strand
CGGTCGGCTATCGCTTGTGGGAACTGCCGAACGACATCACGCGCCTCACCACGGCGTGCTTCGAGCCGACGATCGACTACGTCGTCACCAAGATTCCGCGCTTCGCCTTCGAGAAATTCCCCGGTTCCGACCCGACGCTGACCACGGCGATGAAGTCGGTCGGCGAAGTGATGGCGATCGGCCGCACGTTCGCGGAAAGCCTGCAGAAGGCGCTGCGCGGTCTCGAAACCGGCCTCACCGGTCTCGACGATGTGACGTTCGAGGGCGTTGGCACCGGCGACGACAAGAACGTCGTCCGCGCGGAGCTGGCGCACCCGACGCCCGACCGGCTGCTGAAGGTCGCGCAGGCGATGCGCATGGGCGTCGACCACGAGCAGATCTACGCATCGTGCCGCATCGATCCATGGTTCCTGTCGCGGATGCAGGAGATCATCGACGAGGAAGCGCGCGTCATCGCGCACGGTCTCCCTGAGAACGCGGCCGCGCTGCGCGAGCTGAAGGCGATGGGCTTCTCGGACGCCCGACTCGCCAAGCTCGCGGGCAAGAAGGAAGCGGACGTCACCGCACTCCGTCATAAACTCAACGTGCGCCCGGTGTTCAAGCGCATCGACACCTGCGCCGCCGAGTTCGCCTCGCCGACGCCGTACATGTATTCGACCTACGAGCGCGGGCTCGTGCTGTCGGAGAATGGCGAGGGTGACGGCACGCCCATCTGCGAGGCGTTGCCGACGGCGGCGAAGAAGATCGTCACCCTCGCCATTCTCCGACAGCACGAGCCCGCGCTCGTAGGTCG
>CAZKZT010000089.1:0-11021 GCA_964557265.1 uncultured Hyphomicrobium sp. | reverse complement strand
TCGAGTTCGACTACTGCTGCTGTCACGCCTGCTTCGCGCTGACCGACGCAGGTTTCGAGACGATCATGGTCAACTGCAATCCAGAGACCGTCTCGACCGACTACGACACCTCCGATCGCCTCTACTTCGAGCCACTGACGGCCGAGGACGTGCTCGAGATCATCAACGTCGAGAAGTCCAACGGGACGCTCGTCGGTGTGATCGTGCAGTTCGGCGGCCAGACGCCGCTGAAGCTCGCGCAGGCACTGGAGAATGCCGGTGTGCCGATCCTCGGCACCTCGCCCGACGCCATCGATCTCGCCGAGGACCGCGACCGGTTCAAGGCGCTGATCGAGAAGCTCGGCCTCCTGCAGCCGGACAGCGGCATCGCGCGCTCGCCGTCGGAAGCGCGCGCCATCGCCGACGGGATCGGCTATCCGATCATGATCCGGCCTTCGTACGTGCTCGGCGGCCGCGCGATGGAGATCGTCGCCGACGGCGGCGAGGTCGACCGCTACATCCAGCGGCTGTCAGCGACGCTCGACCGGCCGTCGGAGCTGATCGTCTCGGAAACACGCCCGCTGCTGATCGATCGGTATCTGACGGGCGCGATCGAGGTCGACGTGGACTGCCTCAGCGACGGCACCGACACGTTCGTCGCCGGCATCATGGAGCACATCGAGGAAGCGGGTGTGCATTCCGGCGATTCCGCCTGCTCGATCCCGGTCCATTCGCTCGACAGCTCGATCGTCGTGCGGCTCGAAAAGCAGACCCGCGATCTGGCGCTGGCGCTCAAGGTCGTCGGCTTGATGAACGTCCAGTACGCCATCAAGGACAAGCAGATCTACGTCATCGAGGTGAACCCGCGGGCGAGCCGCACGGTGCCGTTCGTCGCCAAGGCGATCGGCGTGCCGGTGGCGGGCATCGCGGCGCGGGTGATGGGCGGGGCGCCGCTCAAGAGCTTCGGCCTCAAGACGCCGAAGCTGAAGCATGTCGCGGTCAAAGAGGCCGTATTCCCGTTTGCCCGCTTCCCGGGCGTCGATCCGGTCCTCGGGCCGGAGATGCGTTCGACCGGCGAAGTCATGGGTATCGATGAGGAATTCGGCTTGGCCTTCGCCAAGAGCCAGCTTGGCGCCGGTGTGACGTTGCCGGAACGGGGGACCGTGTTCGTGTCGCTCCGCGAGGGCGACAAGGACGGTATCCTTGGCGCCATGCGCGAGCTGGTCGACCTCGGCTTCAAGGTCATCGCCACCCGCGGGACCAAGCGGCACCTCGATCAGCACGGCATCCCGTGCGAGCAAGTGAACAAGGTTCTGGAAGGGCGGCCGCACATCGTCGACGTCATGAAAAACGGCGATGTCGCACTTGTTTTCAATACAACCGAAGGGGCCAAGGCCCTCGCCGACTCCAAGGACATCCGGCGCACAGCCTTGATCAACCGTATTCCCTACTGTACGACTCTAGCCGGAGCGATCGCAGTGACAGGTGCCATCAAGGCGTTGCGACGCGGCCATCTTAAAGTGGCGCCACTCCAAGCCTATATAGGCCGGACCGCCTGAGGCCCTTGCCAAGGGGCCAAGGACGGGGGAAGCTGGCGTATTCCCGTTAATGGTGAGATGTGATTCGGCGGTGCCGGCATGGTTGCCGGGCCGGTTGGGAGACTTGGATATGGCGATGGAAAAGGTTCCGATGACGATTGAGGGCTTCGAGAAGCTCGAGTCGGAGCTGCACCGTCTCAAATCTGTGGAGCGTCCGCGGATCATCCAGGCGATCGCGGAGGCGCGCGCGCACGGCGATCTGAGCGAGAACGCCGAATACCATTCCGCCAAGGAGGCGCAGGGGCTCAACGAGGCACGCGTTGCCGACCTCGAAGACAAGCTTTCGCGTGCCGAAGTCATCGACATCTCCAAGATGTCGGGCGACACGGTCAAGTTCGGCGCGACCGTTACGGTTGTCGACGAGGACACCGAAGAGAAGGCCAAGTACAAGATCGTCGGCGAGATGGAAGCCGACGTGCGCCAGGGGAAAGTGTCGATCTCGTCCCCGATCGCGCGCGCGTTGATCGGCAAGAGCAAGGGCGACACCGCCGAGGTGACGACGCCGAAAGGCGCGCGCTCCTACGAGATCATCAAGATCGAGTGGAAGTAACGGCGTTTTCGCGGGCGTACGTCACGCCCGCCAGAATTCCGGCCGCAGCAATACGAGGAGCGTGAACAGCTCCAAGCGGCCGAGCAGCATCGCGAACGACAGAACCCATTTCGCGGCGGTCGGCAATCCTGTGTAGGTGCCGGCCGGCCCGACGTAGTCGCCGAGGCCTGGTCCGACGTTCGAGACCGCCGAGACCGCGCTCGACAGTGCGGTCAGCAGATCGAGGCCCATCGCGGCGAGGACGACGGTCAGGATCCCGATCGTGGTCATGTAGATCGCGAGGAACGCCAGCACCGAGAACGGTACGTCTTCCGGCAACCGCCGCCCGTTGTAGACCAGCGGCACGATGCGGTTCGGGCTGATCAGATGCAGCAGGTGGCTCCGCGTCAGAAGCGATACGACCTGCAAACGGTAGATCTTGATGCCGCCGGACGTCGAGCCGGAGCAGCCGCCGACGAACATCAGCAGGAAGAAGACGCCGACCGCGAATGGTCCCCACAGCGTGTAATCCGAGTTCGCGAAGCCCGTCGTCGTCACGATCGATACGACGTTGAAGGCGGCGTAGTGCAGGGACTGCCAGAATGGCACGTCGTGTGCGAGCGCCAGCCACAGCGCCATCACCAGCGAAACGGTCACGAGCAGCGTCATCAGTCCGCGCACCTGCGCATCGCGCCAGATGGTGAGCCCGTCGCCGCGGATCGCTTTGACGTAGACGACGAAGGGCAATGTGCCCGTCAGCATGAACAGCACGGAGGCCCAGTCGAGCGCCGGCGACGCGAAGAAGGCGAAGCTCGTATCGTGCGTCGAGAATCCGCCGGTCGATACCGTCGTGAGCGCGTGGCAGATGGCGTCGAACGGCGTCATGCCGAGCACCATATAGGTGATCATGCACGCAACGATCAGCGCGCCGTAGACGCCCGAAATGGCCGCGACCAGTTCGTAGGCGCGCGGGACCACCTTCTCCGAGCGGTCCGAGCTTTCCGTCTGGAAGAGCTGCATGCCGCCGATGCGCAGGAACGGCAGGATCAGGATCGCGACGACGATGATGCCGAGGCCGCCGATGCCCTGCAGCAGAGCGCGCCAGAGCAGAATGCCGCGCGGCTGGGCGTCGAGCTGGGTGATGACTGTGCCGCCGGTCGCGGTCAGGCCGGACATACTCTCGAAATAGGCGTCGGTGAACGGAAGGCCGATGCCGAGGAACGGGAGCGCCGCGAACGCCGAGAGCAGTGCCCAGCAGGAGGCGGTGAGCAGGAAGCCTTCGCGCACGCCGACCCGGATTGCGCGTTGCTCATAGGCGAACATCATCATGAGGACGCCGACGAACAGCGAGAACAGCGCGGACATGGCGAAGCCGCGCCAGCTCGGGCTGTTGTCCGCAAGGTCGAGCGCGGCCGGCAGCGTCATCGCCACGGCCATCAGGCAGACCATGAGGCCGAGGGCGAACAGGATCGGGCGAATCTGGATCAAGGGTGTTCCCGTCGCATGTGGTGCACGCGACTAGTCGCTTGCCGGTCGCCCGGGCAAGCGTAATCCAGACATCTGACCGAAGCGGTTAATTCTGCTTCTTCTTCTTGCGTGCTCCGGCAACACGGCCCCCCTTCATCACGCAGGGGCGGCTGTTGATCTGGCAGGTGAACATACTCTGGGTGTCTCTGCTGCAAGTCATTTTCTTGCTTTCGGAGTTGCGCCAGCGGCCCCAGGGAGGGCCATATTCCCAGATCGTAAAGGATTCCCAGACCCGGATCGCCTCGCGTTCGGCTTCCTTTTGGGTCTTGCCCGTGCCGCTGCCGTCATGGGTATGGCTCGCCATGCAGGTCTTGCGGCCAACCGGGACCCAGGCGTGCATGGCCGCGAGGCCCGTCTCCTGTGCCTGCGCCGCTGGTAGCGGCAACCAGAGCGCGCAGACAAGCGCCGCGCCGGTCGCGGCAATACGTGTGCTCATCGTCAGTTCAGCCTCAGTTCGAGGCAGGCGCAGCATCGCCAGCGCCTCCCTACCTATTCCCCGGGCTGAATCATGCCTGATTTGGTCGGGAAGGGGCTATGGCTCAGAAGCTACATTGGAGCTTTTCTTGACTCGGGGAGGTTTTTTTCGCTCACCAGGGCCAAGAGGGCAGTGCCGGCTGCCGGAGGAGCGCTTGCTGCCGAACGGCCGCCGCGATCGAAGGGGCTCAGCGCTGACTGGCGCCCGGCGGTATCAGCCGTTCCAGCGCAGTCCGGATCGTCGCCGGGATCGGCACCGGCTTGTTCGTCGCGCGATCGACGAAGACGTGGACCAGATGGCCTTCCGCGCGCGCGTCCTGTTCGCCGGGCCCAAACAGACCGACCTCGTAGCGCACCGACGAGGAGCCGAGCCGGCCCACGCGAAGGCCGGCGTCGATGGCTTCCGGATAGGCGATCGAGCGATGAAAACGGCAGGCTGTTTCGGCCATGATGCCGATGATCGGCGCGTTATGGAAATCGAGGCCGCCCGGATCGATCAGGTACAAGTTCACGGCGGTGTCGAAGTACGAATAGTAGACCACGTTGTTGACGTGACCGTAGACGTCGTTGTCCATCCAGCGCGTCTGGATCGGCGTGAACTCGACGTAATCGCTACGCACGCCGGGGGCGGGCCTGCCGTTGCTCATGGAAGCCGTTCTCTCGAGATTACAGGAGGCAGGCGGAGCCGCGCTGTCAGCGGCTCCTGATCCGCGCGGCGACGACGGCGATCTCGACCAGGCACCCCGGGCTCGCCATGCGTGCCTCGATGCAGGCCCGCGATGGCAAGTTGCGCGGATCGACCCAGCTCGTCCACACGGCATTCATGGCATCGCGATAACGAATGTCCGCGAGCCATATCACCGCGTGGACGATGTGCGACCGATCGCTGCCGCAAAGCATGAGGTAGCGATCCACGTCCGCGAGGGCCTGGCGTGTCTGGCCAGCGACGTCGAGGCTCTCATCGTCGGCAATGCAGCCGGCGGTGAGCACGAGGTTTTCGGCCTCGACGACGTTGGCGAGCAGCGGCTCAAGCTCTCGGCGGACGATGGTCGGCATGCGGGTCACTATTTGACCGCGATGACCGAGATTTCGACCGTAAGCTTCGGATCCGCGAGCTTCGCTTCGATGCAGGCGCGGCCGGGCAGGTTCTTGCCGCCGGTCCACGCATTCCAATGCTCGTTCATGGCATCGCGGAAGCGGATGTCCGATACCCAGATCGTGGCCGAGATGACCTTGCTCTTGTCGGTCCCGGCCAGCGCAAGAATCCGATCGATCTCGTCCAGGATCTCCTTGGTCTGGCCGCCGGTGTCCTTGTTGCGGTCGTTGGCGGTGATGCCGGCGGTGAAGACGAAACCGTTGGCCTCGACCGCCTTGGAAAGGATCTGAGCCGATTCGTATCTGGTGATAGCCATAGTGCAGCGCTTTCTCACTCGACGATTGACGTTACGGGGACCTCTTTAGCACGTGAACGCGGACCTGCCAGCGTCATTGCGCTGGAACAATCGTTTATCGCGTCCGGTCATGGGATAAAGCGAGTGTTCTGTCGGCCGCCAGCCGTCAAAATACTGTCGTCGTATAGAACGACGCTACCATCAGCACGAGGCCGAGGCCGAAGACGAGAGCGGCGCCGCCGATTCCTGCAGCCGTGGCGACGCGGGCCCCCCATACGCTCGAACGCCCCCCGCCAATGCGCATCGCCAGCTCGCGCGAGCCAACCGCGATTGCTGCCAGCGCCGAAACCGTGATCGCGGTGCCGAGCGCCATCGCGAAGGTCGCAAAGACGCCCGCCCACAGCAGACCCTGGCCGATCGCGAACACCAGCACGAGGATCGCGCCGGTGCACGGGCGGATGCCGACCGCGAGTGCGATGGCGAACGCCTGCCGCCAGGACCAGGCCCCCTGGAGTTGGCTCGGATCGGGAATGTGGGCATGATCGCAGCAACTTCCGTCAGCGGCATGGACGTGGTCGTGACTGTGATGATGGTGGTGCCCGTGACCATGATCGTGATCATGATGCGCGTGGTCATGATGATGGGTGTGGCCGGCGCCGTGGCCGGCGGTCTCGGCAGCCAATTCGCGATGGGGCTGATGGGCGTGCGCGTGCCCGTGGTGTGCGTGACCGTGCTCATGCGCGTGACCGTTGGCAGGCGCAGTTGAGGGCTTCGCGCGCAAATCCCTCAGCTGCGTGTAGAGCAGCCACGCGCCGATCGCCGCTACCAGTCCCCAGCTGATCGTTTCGAGCCAGCCCTCGGCGGCCTTCATCGTGAGGCCGGTGGTTCGCAGCGCCAGCACAAGGATGCCGACGATGATCAGCGCCGAGAGGCCCTGGAACAGCGCGGCGAGAAACGACAGCGCGATACCGCGGCGGACGGTCTGCTCGTTGGCAAGGACATAGGAGGCGATTACCGCTTTGCCGTGCCCGGGCCCCGCCGCGTGCAGGACGCCGTACGCGAAGCTCAACCCGGCGAGCACGAGTGTCGCGAACAGGGGGCTGCCGGTCTTGATGTCGCGCACCGCCGAGGCGAGCTGCCGGTTGATCTCCGATTGCTTGGCCATGATCCATGCGAAGAAACCGGAGGGCGGCTCCGCGGCTTTGGCAGGCGGCAGGAAGCTCTTCGGCGCGGTCGCTTGAGATGCGGGCGCCTGCGCAAATGCGGTCGGGGCTGCGCTGGCCAGCGCGGGCATGATCAAGGCCAACACAAGCAGCAGCCGGGAGACGGTCGGCCACGGCATCAGCCGATGCGGCCAGGAGAACGAAGTCATGAGCGGGGTCCACACGAGACTGAGAACGCCCTGCCGATGCGCACGGACGGCCCGCCGAACTGCTGGGCGAAGGCGTCGCCAAGACGGCTGAGGTCGGCGGCCGGGTTCGAGTCGGTCGGTGGCGCTGTGTTGGTGGCAGGATTGCTGTCGGGGGTCGTGTCGGCAGGCGGCGGCGCGGCCTGCGCGGCATTTTCGCTGCTCTGGATGCGGCATGTTTCAGGCGCGCCGGCACCCAGCACGACGGGATCTTTCGCGGCCGCCTCGAAGGCGATGAAGAAGCTCGGATCGACGATCGCGAAGCTGAAACCCTCGGCTTCGGCAAGCACGGGCTGCGCCAGCGGCAGCGTGAAATGCAGGCTCAATACCTTCGGCGGTGCCGCACTCTTGGCGCCATCCTTCTCTGGGCTTTTCGTCGAATCCGGCGACCCGCCGAACATCCAGTTCCATGCGCGGGTCATCATGCCGGGCTCGGCGGGCGGCTTCTTCGCCGCCTCCTCGGCTGCGATCTGCTTGTCCATCTCCTCGTCGGTCATTTCGATGACCTGAGACTGGGCGGCTGGACCGTCGGCGTGCTCCAGAAAGAAATCGCGCGGGGTGTCGAATTTCAGCTTCTGGCCGGCGAGCAGGGCATTCGTGAAGTAGTCGAACTCCTTGAGGCCTTCGAGATTGACTTTGGCAAGCTCGGCAAGCTCGCTGCGGTCGTAGACACCGTCGTTGTTGGCATCCAGTCCCTGCAGCGCCATCGAGGTGTAGAAATCGTCGAACGACCACTTCTGGCGAAGCCCGACGATGGTGCCATTCTCGTAGAGGACGGTCGTTTCCGTTGTCACCCAGACGTGGGGATGCGCGCGGACGTCAGGTGCGCCCATCAGCGTCACTGCGGCTGCGAGCGCGATCGCCGATATTCTGCCGGTCAGCACGAAGCGCATCCGATCTCCAGCGTCCCCAGTTCACGAGCCACATGCGCGGCAACCTTGCGCGGCAATGCTGCCGATGCGGAGGGCGCAACGATACCTGCTTCGCCGCCGCTTTCAAAACGCGGGTGGCGCATGACGCTCAGCCGCCCGGTGACGAGCACTCGTATGGATGATTGGGCCAGGATTGTGGTCGCGGAGGCGTTAACTGTCGGCCAACCCGTCTTCGAGCTCGCCGACGGTATCGAGCGTGCCGTCGGGCAACGGGCGTGTGGCGCTGCCGCACCAGTTCGATAGCACCATCTCGAGATCGACGGGATCGAAAGGCTTCGCGAGGTAGTCGTCCATGCCGCCGTCGAGGCAGCGTTGGCGATCCTCGCTGAAGGCGTTGGCGGTCAGCGCGATGATGGGCGGGCGGCGCTGCCCCGCCTTCTCGAACGCCTCGGTGATGAGCCGCGTCGCCTCGAGCCCGTCCATCTCAGGCATCAACACGTCCATCAAGATGAGGTCGAACGGTGCTGCGGTGCCGTCGAGCACTGCGGACGCCGCGGCGACGGCGTCACGCCCGTTGGCGACGCGTTCCACGAGGCATCCGCACCGGCCGATCATCCGGGTCGCGAGCAGTGCGTTGATGTCGTTGTCCTCAGCCAGCAGCACGCGGTAGGCATTGTGCTCCCGCCGGCCCGTGTCGATCAAAGGGCTGCTCGTGACCGGCGTCGCGTCGGCGGTGGAGCTGCCCGCACTGACACGCGACATGATCTGCGTGACGATCGACGATGGCCGCACCGGGCGAACGAGATAGGCGTCGAAGCCACTCGCCTTGAAGGCCGGCAGCGACAGGCGGTTGCTCGGCTCGATCAGGACCACGCCACGCACCGCGGCTTTGTCGCCCTGACGCAGGCTTTCGAGCAGGTGTCGGGCTGCTTCGACCCCGCTATCGCCGCCTACCAGAAGGGTGCTGAATGCGCGCGCGGGGGCCCTCGGCCCGCTAATGTAGCGGTGAGCTTCGGCAACACTGGTCTCGATCGGTTCGAAACCGAGGGACCGCAAGGTCTCGGCGACGATGCGTCGCTCGACGGGGCCATCCAGGGCCACGAGCACCAGCTGCCCCGTTGCTGCGTGGGCCGGAATGTCGAGGACCGGCCGGCTCCGCGATTTGACACCGACGTTTACGGTGAGTGTGAATGTCGAACCGATGCCAAGCGCGCTGCTGACGGAAATATCGCCCCCCATGCCGCGGGCGAGGCGGCGCGAGATGGCGAGGCCGAGACCGGTGCCGCCCCGCTGGCGGCGGACCGCTTCGTCGGCCTGCTCGAACTCACTGAAAAGCGCCGGCAGCGTGCTGTCGGGGATGCCGATGCCGGTATCGGTAACGCGGATCGACAGCTCGGCCGTGTCGCCGCCTTCGCCGATCGCCCCATCGACGCGCACCGCGATTCCGCCCTGGTCGGTGAACTTGATGGCATTGCCGATCAGGTTGAGCAGGATCTGGCGCAGCCGCATCGCGTCGCCGATCACCACCTTCGGCAGCGACGGCTCGATCCACCATGCGAGATCGAGCTTCTTTTCGCTCGCCTTGGGCTGCAGCAGCTCGACCACGCCCTCGATGCATTGGTGGAGATCGAAATGCTCGGCGGCGATCTCGAGTTTGCCAGCCTCGATGCGCGAGAAGTCGAGGATCTCGTCGATCAGCGCCAGCAGCGTGCGGGCCGATTCATCGACCGCGTTGATGTAGGTCCGCTGCTCGGGGCTGAGCGAGGTTTCTGCCAGCAGCGCCGACATGCCGAGGATGCCGTTCATCGGCGTGCGGATCTCGTGGCTCATGGCGGCGAGGAAGCGCGACTTGGCGCGGTTCGCCGACTCGGCGGCATCGCGAGCGGTCTCCAGCTCCTGTTCGATGCGCCGTTGCTCGGTGATGTCGCGGCCGACGCGCTGGATTTCGATTTCGCTGCCATCGAGCGTCAGGGCTGTCTGCTGCTCGAATGAGAACCAGCGTGGACCTCGCGGTGTCAGTAGGCGAAGCTCGAACGACTGGGCGTGCGGTGTATCGGGTGACGGCCAGTCGCCGCCTTCGATGACGGCAGGCCCGAAATTCGAGCCGAGCACGTCGTCGGGATCGACGCCGAACGTCCGGCAGTAGGACCGGTTGACGAAGGTCAGCCGGCCCTCGCGGTCGGTGCGGCTGATCACGTGGCTTTGGAGGTCGAGCAGATCGCGGTAGCGCGCCTCGTTGTCGCGCAGCTCCCACTCGAGGTCCTTCAGCCGCTCGAGGCCGGAATCGTGACTTGCTTCGGCCTGGGCGTGGAACCGCTCCTGGCGCTCCTGGTCCCGGACGGCGCGTGAGGCGATGCGCTCGGCAATGCCGGGCCGCTGGAGCAGGCGTGCCAGCCGGCGCAGTACGATTGTTCCGTCGCGCACGGCGGCGGGCGTATCTTCCTCGCGCGAACGCCACCGCCGCCGGGCGCTGCCGGAGGGATGTTCGATCGGCAACGACGGTTCTGTCTCGTCGCTCGTATGGCGGCGTTTGGGCACCGGACTCAAAACTCCACGGAAGTCCCCGAAGTGGCCGGATCCAACCACACGCCTCTTGATGAAGGATTACATGCTTGGGCTAAACTGGGGGGCGAGTTAAGAAACAGCGCACTGAAGAAACGGGCAGGGTAAACCGCCCGGCTAGCAGCCGCAAAACAGGGGGGATGACCCGCGGGGAGCGGCTGCAACCGCAGGAGGAAATGCGATGGGTCCGCTGAAGGGCGTCCGAATTATCGAAATGGCGGGGATCGGCCCGGCGCCGTTCTGCGGCATGATGCTGTCCGACATGGGGGCGGAGGTGATCCGGGTGGATCGCTCCGATGGCGCCGACCTCGGCCTGCCGGGCCGGGAACCACGCTTCGATGTGCTTATGCGCGGCCGCCAGACGGTGGCGGTCGATATCAAGACGGAGGCGGGGCGCGATATCGTCCGCCGCCTCGTGAAGGACGCGGACGCCCTGATCGAAGGGTTCCGTCCCGGCGTCATGGAGCGCTTGGGCCTCGGCCCCGACGATCTCGCCAAGGTCAATCCCAAGCTCGTGTTCGGCCGCATGACCGGCTTCGGCCAGGACGGTCCGATGGCGCCGCGCGCCGGCCACGACCTGACCTATCTCGCGCTCACGGGCGCGCTGCATGCGATAGGCCCTGCCGGCGGCAAGCCGGTGCCGCCGCTCAACCTCGTCGCCGACTATGGCGGCGGCACGAT